>JAPPBT010000062.1 GCA_026702745.1 Gemmatimonadota bacterium | reverse complement strand
AACGGACCCTTCGCCAATCGCCTCGTCGAGATACTGAAGGCCTTCCGGTGTGAGGTCATCGCCGTGGACGACCCCTGGGGAGAGCCCGGCGACCCGGACAAAACGCGCGACGCCCTCGAACGCCATCCCCGGACCGCCGGCCTGGTCGTGGTCGCCAACGACACCGGCACGGGCGTGCGGAATCCGCTGGAGGCTTACGCCGGCCTGGCCCGGGAATTCGACCTGCCCTTTTTCGTGGACGGCGTGTCGGCCCTGGGCGGCTATGACATCCCCGTGGACGAACTGGGCATCGACGTGGCCGTTACCTCCTCCAACAAGGCCCTGGAAACCGCGCCCGGGCTGGGCATCCTGGCGGTAAGCGACCGGGCGTGGGACATCATTCGCGCCAAGGACAGCGGTCATCGGGGCTGGTACTACGACCTCGCCGTGTGGAAACGGGCTTCCGAATCCTCTGGCGAGCATCCCTATCCCACGACCCAGGCCAGCAGCCTGATCGTCTCTCTGCACGCCAGCCTGAAGAGAATCCTGCACCGGGAGTCGCTGGAAGGCCACTGGGCCCGGTACGCGTGGGCCCGGTCCGTGGTCCGCGCCGGGGTGCGCGCGGTGGGGTGCACACCCATTGTGGCCGATGCCGCCGCGTCCTGTACCGTGACCACCTTCCGGGTCCATCCGGACGTGTCAGAAGCCGCGGAACTGCGCACCTACCTGCTCCGAAACCACGGATTCCTGGCGGCCCAGGCCATGGGAGAGTTCGCCCGGGATGCACTGCGCGTGGGTCACATGGGCAAAGCAGGTTCGCGGGAGTACATCGAGCCCTTCCTGCTCGGGATGGAGGAGTTCTTCCGCGCGGTCAAGGGCCACGACCTGCCGCAGGGATGCAGCCTGGAAGGATTACGCCGTTCCGGGATTTCCTACTGAAGAACCAGATACCTGGGAAAATCCAGATACCTGGTAAGAGCCGATACCTCAGAAGGTCAAGATACCTGGGGGCCGTCCTCGGTGTGCTCGCCGGGTGCCTTGCGCGGCGGTGTGAGTGAGAGGACCGTGTCCGTGAGGGACTGGTCGAGGGGATAGCGGTAGGAGGTCCGGTAGTACTGCAGGAGGTCCCGGGCCAGGGCGTTCAGCGGATCGACGCTCTGGAAGCGGTCTGGGAGCGGTCCCGGATGGTACAGTACGTTCAGGAGGGACCGCAGGGGCAAGTCCTCCGGCGAGGTCGCCGGCATGTAGGTAATGTGGTACCCCGATTTGCGCGAAAGCAGTCCTGAATCCACGTAGGCCGACAGCATCTCGTCTAGTACGTTCTCCGGTGCCCCGGTCTGCGCGGATAGCCGGTCCAGCCTGGTCGGCCTGTTGTCTTCCACGAAATTGCGGAAGATGTAGAGGAATGCGAGGACGTTGATGTAGCTTCGCAGCGCCGTCCCGTGGACCCGCTCCGACTGCCGCCACTCCATGATACCCACGTTCTGGATGGAATAGGCCAGGATCGCTCCGAGCAGCAGGATCACCCATCCGAGGTAGAGCCAGATCAGGAAGATCGGCAGGGCGGCGAAACCCGCGAACAGGATCTCCCGCGCACCGGCCTGCGTGGTGTCCGCAATCAGCTGGGCGAATAACCGGTTGAGCAGAATCCAGCCGCACCCCGAAATCATCCCGCCGACCAGCGCGGACCGTATGGAAACCCGTGTATTGGGTACCGACCAGATGATGAGGGAAAAGAAGAGTCCGATCAGCAGGACGGACAGGGGCGAGAAGCCCGCGATCCTTTCGAAGTTGGCCAGTAAGGCAATGCTGTCCGATGATCCCATGAAAGTCACGACACCCACGATGATCAGCGGTCCGATGAGCAGCAGTGCCAGGTAGCTTACCAGGCGCTGTCTCCAGCTTCGCATGCGCCGCACGTGCCAGATGTCGTTGTAGGATTCCTCGATATTCGCCAGGATGCCCAGCACGGCGAACAGAAGTACCACCAACCCGATGTATCCCAGCGTGCCGGTCTGGGCATTGGCCAGGAAATCCATGATCTGCGTGGCCACGATGTCGCCGTCGCTGCCCAGGGGACGCAACCACTCTCTCAAGGTCGGTTCGAAGTCCACGTAGAGTCCCAGGCTCTGGTACAAGGTGAATACGATGGCGAGCAGTGGCACCAGGGCCAGCAGGCTCGAGAAGGTCAGGGCCGAGGCCCGGGTCAGCAAACGGTCCTCCCAGAACTGGTGATACAGGAAGATCATGGACTTTGCGACGCGCACGAGGAGCGCGTGCAGCCTGGACAGCCCCCGGGTGTTGATGTGCCAGATCTCGCTGCCGATGAACCGGCCCGCCTTGCGCAGGTTTCCTATGAAGCGGGTAATACCTGGATGCACGTTTAAATCCCTTTTCAGACCAGATTCGGCAACATGAACTGTGCCAGGCTAAGCAGGAGAAAGAAGCCGCACATGTCCGTTACCGTCGTGAGCATGGGACCGGATGCCAGCGCGGGATCGACCTTCATCGCCCGAAGCGCGAGGGGAATGCACCCTCCCAGACACGCCGCCAGCAGCGTGTTGGCCGCCAGGGCGGTTCCGACGACGAGGCCCAGGTAGGGATTCCCCTGCCACAACAGGGTGGCGCCGGCGAGCAGCGCGCCGAGGGCTACGCCGTTCATGAGGCCGACGGAGGCCTCCTTGACGAGGACGCGCAGAATCTCCCCGGGCCGTACGAGTCCCAGGGCCAGTTCCCGGATGCTCACCGCGACCGCCTGGTTGCCCGAACACCCGCTCATGTCCGAGATAATGGGTAGAAAGACCGCCAGGATGATTGCCGCTTCCAGCGTGTCCTGGTACAAGACGATGACGCTCGCGGCAATGATGTTCAGGACGACGTTGACGCTGAGCCAGGACAAACGTCGCGTGGACCTCGTCAGGACGGGCATGCTGCGCAGTTCCTCGCCGCCTACGATGCCGCTGGTCTTGAGGAACTCGCTTTCGGTCTGTTCCGTCAGTTTTTCCTGCACGTCCGCGGCGCGTACCACGCCGACCAGTCTGCCTTCTTCGTTCGTGACCGGCAACCCCAGGTAGGTGTAGGTTTCGAAGAGGTCGCGCATCTGCTCGAGCGGCGTAAGCACGTTGACGCGCACGGGATCTTCCACCATGACTTCGGTGAGTTGCTGGCCGGGCAGGGCCATCAGCACGTCACGCAACCGCAGCACGCCCGAAAGTCTCGCCCCGTCCGATACGTAAAGGTACTGCACGTCGTAACCGACGTATTCATCGTGCCGGTTCCGAAGGTCTTCTATTACGTCCTGCACGGAGAAATGATCAGGATAGGACACGAACTCGGTCAGCATGATCCCGCCGGCCGTTTCGTCCGGATATTGCAGCAGCTGCCGGACTTCCGCAGCCCTTTCGTCCGGCATCGCCTCGAGAATGGCTTCCGCTTCCTCGTCCTTGAGACCTCCGAGCAAATCGGCCTGGGCGTCGCTGTACATCTCGTCCACGATCGCCGCGGCATCGGTGGGTGAAAGATCCTCGATCAGGTCGACCGCCTGCACGTCCTCGACGCGGTCGATCAGTTCCGCCGCGTCCTGGGGCGACAGGAGACCGAGCAACCGGGAGTGTTCTTCCTGGCTCAGGCGCGAGACGGCCCGTGCCAGTTCGGTGGCCGTAAGCGACCCGATGTAGGAAGGCAGCACGTGCCGCGATTCGGCCTGGATGAGCGCCTGTAGATGCTGCCAGGGTTCCTGGCGGGTCGGGTCTTGGACGTCGGAATTCATGGCAAGCTCCGACAGTGGGCTATTTCGGTATGACGAGTTCTGTCGTGGTGTCGTACTGGACCGGGCGGACCAGGCTGACCGGACTAAGCGGACCGTCGAGTGCGAGCGGTTCCGGGCGAGTTGATTCGACGGTTCGAACCGGCTCGGTCGAGGCGAGTACTTCCAGGTAGGCGTCATAGTACTGCTGGATATTCTCGACGTAGTGTACCGGCTGTCCACCCCGACAGAAACCGTACCGTGCCCGGCTATAGTACTCAGGCCTGGAAAGGAGCAGCATGGCTTCTTCGACGTGGCCGAACCACCGGTTGGCGTCCCATCCCTTCTGCCTGGCCAGGCGGCGGGCGTCGAGGAGGTGGCCGTATCCGACATTGTAGGACGCGAGCGCGAAATGCACCCGTGTTTCCATCGGCAACTTCGGGTCGAACCGGTCCAGTAGGTGGTCCATGTACTTGACGCCCGCATGGATGCCTTCTTCCGGGTCATGCAGCTCGGTGAATCCCATCTGCTCTCCCGTGGCCGGCATCACCTGCATGAGTCCCTGGGCGCCTACCCAGCTCACAGCGTCCGGATCGAACCTGGATTCCTGGTACATCTGCGCGGTGACAAGGCGCCAGTCCTGGCCGTAAAAGCCGGCGTACTTCTTTACGTGGTCGTCGAATGGCGACAATTGGCCGCTCAGGTCGACCCGCAGCGAGTCCTTGGACTTGGCTATGGTACGGATGTTCTCGAAGTACTTCCTGCGCATCAGGTTGAAGAACAGTCCCCGCTTCTCCTGGCTGATGTACTCGTCGAGGGCTGCGAGCAACGCCGTATTGTCCTTGCGCACGGCCCATCCCAGGGACGCGGGTCCGATGCTGAACGCCGCCTTCAGGTCGTGTCCGTACGCCTGTTCCACTTCCAGCAGATTCGAATCCGCCAGGGTCACGTCGTAGGTGCCGTCCTCGACACCGAACATGATTTCCTCCGTCTCGACGTCGCCCGGCAGCTCGACGATCTCCAGGCCTTCCACGGAATCCGCGGCGGCACGGAGCGGTGCGAGAAACGATGAACTGCCGCGGACGTGCACCGTTCGACCGGCGAGATCCCCGAAACCGGAAATGCCCTCTTCGTCGGTGCGGACGACCACCACTTCTTCCACATCGTTGTAGGGCGTCGTGAATGCGGCTGCGGCCGCCCTTTCTTCGTTGATCGTCATGGCCGCGGCGACGACGTCACCCTTGCCCTCGTTCAGGTAGTCGAGCAGTTTGGCGTGGTCGTCCGGTATGACGATTTCCAGCCGCAAGTCGTTCCGCCTGGCGAATTCTCTCAGGAGTTCGTATTCGTAGCCGACCTGCATGCCGCGGTGGATGAAGTAGGTAAGCGCGTTGTTTCGCGTGATCATGCGCAGCCGGCCGCGTTTCTTCAATCCGTCCAGGTCATCGGCGTAAACACGTTCACGGGTGGGCGATATCTGCCGGGCGAGCAGGATCTCGTCGACCCTGTTCTTCAGTTCCTTGTCGCCGGGTCGCATCAGCAGGACGACCTCGCGGTTCACTGACAGCGCTAGCGGCGCGGCCAGTTCGTCATACGCGCTTGCCACGGCGTACCACAGGTTGTTGTCGCAGACCGTCGCCTCGAATTCGCCGCGGGCGACTCCGTCGATGATACTTTCCGTCAGCAGGGTTTCCGGCACGGTGTTTATACGCAGCCCGGGCACCTGCTTCTGTAACTCCAGCAGCGTCTGGTAGTACGAGCTGGACGCTCGGACGCTGACCTCCATGCCGTTCAGATCATCGAGGCTGTCCGGGACGCTTTCGCCGGCGGGGACAATCAGGTATTCATCGACAAAGTGATAGGGCACGGAAAAGGCCGTTTTCTCCATCCGTTCCGGTGTATCCGTGAGGTTCGCGGCGATGAGGTCTCCTTCGCCCAGCAGAAGCTTGTCGACCATGGACCGGTGGTCCTCGACGGTGACGAGCCGCAGATCCAGCTTCAGCGATTCGGCGATGCCCCGAGCGATGTCATGGTCGAGTTCGACCGGTTCCGCGTTGCGGGGCAAATGGTCGACAGCGTCCGGACGGACGATGACGCGGACGACGCCGCGCGATTGGAGCTCAGGAAGATCTCCCGTATATTTGGGTGGTACCGGGATTCCGGAGCCGTCGCACAGTACGGCGGTCAGACCGATGAACAGGGCCGTTATAAACAGGACTATGGCGCGCGTCGACACACCTTACCTCCTTCATGACATTCCCCGTACCGGGCATTCCTGCCAGGGGACCTCAACTTGACAGTCCACGGGTCTTACGTTAAGATACAGCCCTTGAAATATACGCATCGGCGCCGGCGATGCGACAAAAAAATGCCGGAAGTACCGGCCCTGTCGGGAAGGAACGGACTATGGATACCCTCATCAATCTCCTTGAACAGTCGTGGCAATGGACGGGCCAGGAACTCGCCATCACCTTCGCGATTCTCCTGGGGACCTTTGTCGTAAAATGGGTGTTCAAGCAC
>JAPPBT010000061.1 GCA_026702745.1 Gemmatimonadota bacterium | reverse complement strand
GGGAAGGCGGCAGGACCGTCGGCGCGGGCGTCGTCACCGAAGTCATCGAGTAGCAGCAGGTATAGACAGGACACGGGACGGCGCGGCCGAAAGCCCGCCCCCGATGGTCCGGATGAACTTGACATAGAAGACGCGCATAACCGCAGGCCGGCGACGCGAACTGAGCGGAAAACACGGTTCCGGCCTGCCTTTTTATGCGGTACGCACATGCGCGCGGGTACGCGGGAGAGAACGGCCCGGGCCGGCGCAACGGCACGAAGCAGGGATCATGTACGAACGAACGGTAGACTTTCTGAGGGAAGTGAGGACGGAGCTCTCCAAGGTGAGCTGGCCGAGCCGGAACGAGCTGATCGGTTCGACGACCGTGGTCATCATCATCACGCTCATCCTGGCCGCCTTCACCGGCGTGATCGACTTCATCCTGTCCATCATTCTGAGCCGTCTGCTCGGGGCCTGACGCGTAGCGACCTATGATGAGGTGATCAATGGACAAGCGCTGGTACGTGATTCATACCTACTCGGGTCACGAGAACAAGGTGAAGACCCACCTGGAGAAACTCAAGGTCCGGGAAGGATTGGAAGAGAAGATCGGCGAGATCCTCATCCCTACCGAAGAAATCGTAGAGATGAAGCAGGGGAAGAAAACGTCTACCATACGCAAGCTTTTCCCGAGCTACGTCCTCGTGGAAATGGAGATGGACCGTGACTCCTGGCACCTGGTGACCAACGCGCCGGGCGTTACCCATTTCGTCGGGAGCGGGCCCCGGCCGCAGCCCCTGCGGGAGAATGAGCTGAACCGCATACTGCACCGGGACGAGCCTTCCAAGGAAAAGGGAGAAGGCGTGGAGATCCCCTACCGGACCGGCGACCAGGTCAAGGTGACGGACGGACCGTTCACCGATTTTACCGGCGTCGTGGAAGCTATACATCCGGACCGGCAGAAGCTGAAGGTCATGGTGAGCATTTTCGGACGCGCGACCCCGGTGGAACTCGATTTCCTCCAGGTCTCCCACGTCACGTAGGAGGGTGTTGTGGCAAAGAAGATAACTACGGTGATCAAGCTCCAGGTACCGGCCGGGCAGGCGAATCCGGCGCCGCCGGTGGGATCGGCCCTCGGCCAGCACGGCGTCAATCCCATGGAGTTCTGCAAGGTCTTCAACGCGAAGACCAATGACCAGATGGGGCTGATCATACCGGTCGTGATCACGGTGTACGCCGACCGCAGTTTTTCCTTCATCACGAAGACGCCCCCGGCCGCGGTGCTGCTCAAGCGCGAGGCCGGCCTGGCGAAGGCGTCGGGCGAACCCAACCGGGAGAAGGTCGGCAAGGTAACCCGGGACCAGGTGAGGCAGATCGCCGAACTCAAGAAGCCGGACCTGAACGCCGCGGATACGGAAGCGGCCATGCGCATGATCGAAGGCACGGCCCGCAGCATGGGCATCGAGGTGGAAGGCTAACCGAGGGAAGTCGCAAGGAGACGGGCCATGAAAAGAGGCAGGCGCTACCTGGCCGCCAGCGAGAAGGTGGAAGCGGGGAAGGACTATCCCCTCGAGGACGCCTTGACGATCGTCAAGGAATCCTCGAAGACGAAATTCGACGAGACGGTCGATGTGGCCATGCGGTTGAACGTGGATCCCCGCCACGCGGACCAGATGGTACGGGGCGCCATCGCACTGCCCCACGGAACAGGAAAAGAAACCAGGGTGCTCGTGCTGACCCGGGGCGAAGCGCAGAAGGACGCCCAGGAGGCCGGCGCGGACTACGTCGGCGCCGACGAGTACATCGAGCAGATCGAGAAGGGCTGGACCGATTTCGACGTCGTGATCGCCACGCCCGATATCATGCGTGACGTCGGCAAGCTGGGCCGCGTACTGGGTCCGCGAGGCCTCATGCCCAACCCGAAGAGCGGCACCGTGACCTTCGACGTCGGGCCCGCGGTCAAGGAAGTCAAGGCAGGCCGGATCGAATACCGCGTGGACCGCAACGGCAACCTGCACGGCCCCGTGGGCAAGGTGTCCTTCTCCGTGGAGCAGTTGACGGAGAACGCCTCGACGTTCATCGACGCGGTCATGCGGGCGAAGCCTGCATCCGCCAAAGGGCAATACATCAGGCGTCTTACCGTCTCGTCCACCATGGGACCCGGCGTACAGGTCGACCGCCAGGTGGCGGCCCGAGAGGCGTAGACGCATCCACGGCCCCGGTAGCCGTTGACGGCCCCGGATAGCCGTTGAAATCAAAGGAGTCTCGACACCATGCCCCAGCCGCGTGCCGTCAAAGAGCAGATCGTCCAGGATCTGACGACGCGATTGAAAGAAACCGAAAGCGTGTACCTGACCGACCTCACCGGCCTGGACGTCGGCGAGGTCACCGAACTTCGCCGGCGGTTGCGGGCGGAGTCCGTGGAGTGCCGCGTCATCAAGAACACGCTGACGCGCCTCGCCGTCGCGGACGCGGACCCGCCCGACCTCGGCGAGACCCCGGACGGACCGACGCCGCCCCTTATTGCGGCCGACCCG
>JAPPBT010000060.1 GCA_026702745.1 Gemmatimonadota bacterium | reverse complement strand
CGTTGACGGCGTCGATCTGCAGCAGGCCCATGCAGTCCATCTCCGCCCTGGCCTTGCTTTCTTCGTCCGCCGAGATGTCGCCTTTGTCGGCCGCCTTGTACTTCTTCTCGCGGTACTCGTCCACCGACGACATGACGAATTCGTCGATGGGGTCCGTCATGAAGAGGACGTTCCAGCCGCGGTCCCGGAAGACCTCCAAGTACGGCGTCCGCTCGAGCATGCCACGGTGCTCGCCGATCAGGTAGTAGATCTCCTCCTGGTCGGGCGGCATCTGGTCGACGTATTCATCCATGGAAATGTACTTCCCGGCCTCGGTATTCATGGATTCGTACACGGCCAGCGAGGTGAGGGTGTCCCGGTTCTCGAAGTCCTGCGCCATTCCTTCCTTGAGGATCATGCCCAGTTCCCGGTAGAACGCCACGTACTTGTCAAACTCGTCCTTCTTCATCTCCTCCAGCACGGTGAAGATCCGCTTGACGATGTTCTTCCGGATGCGGTCGAGGATGGGGTTCTGCTGCAGGATCTCGCGGGAGACGTTGAGGGGCAGGTCCGCGCAGTCCACCACGCCCTTTATAAAGCGCAGGTAGGGCGGCAGTAGTTCCTCGCAGTTCTCCATGATCTGAACCCGCTGCACGTACAGCCTGGGGCCCACCTTGGGATCGCCGAACATCATGTCGAAGGGCCGCTTCGCCGGGATGAAGAGCAGTACCTTGAACTCCGTCAGCCCCTCGGCCGTGTAGTGGATCACCTTCGCGGGATCGCCGTAGTCGTGGGAGATCTGGCGGTAGAAGGCGTTGTACTCGTCTTCCTCGATCTCGTCCTTCGACCGCAGCCAGAGGGCCTTCATGGAATTGAGCGTCTCTTCCCGGACCACCACCTCGGTCTTGTCGTCCTCCTTGTCGTCCTCGCCCTCAACGGGTTCGTGCCGTTCCACGTCCATGACGACCGGGTACTCGATGAAATCGGAGAACTCCTTCACCACCTGCCGGAGCCGCCACTCCTCCAGGAACTCCTTCTCTTCCTCCTTGAGATGGAGCGTGACGTCGGTCCCGTGCGTCTCCTTATCCACTGTCTTGATGGTGAACTCGCCCTCCCCCGCGGAGACCCAGCGGACGCCCTCATCCTTCGGATCGCCCGCCAGGCGGGAGACCACCGTCACCCGGTCGGCCACCATGAATGCCGAGTAGAAGCCCACGCCGAACTGGCCGATCAATTCGGGACGGCTGGCTTCATCGGCCTGCTGCAGGGTCTCGAGGAAGGCCCGGGTGCCGGACTTCGCGATCGTGCCCAACTGGTCGATAACTGTTTCGCGGGACATCCCCGTGCCGTTGTCGGAAACCGTCAGCGTATTCTTGTCCTTGTCGGCGATGAGCTTGATTTTCCACTCGGTGTCACCGTCGAGCAGATCGTTGTTGTTGATGGAATTGAAGCGGATCTTGTTGATCGCGTCGCTGGCGTTGCTGATCAGTTCGCGAAGGAAGATCTCCTTGTTGGAATAGAGCGAATGGGTGATCAGGTGAAGGATCTGCCGCAACTCGCTCTTGAATTCCATGGTTTCGGTGGACGCGGTTGGTGCTTCGGACATCGTCTGGCCTTTCCTCCTGGTCAGGGGAGCGGTTGCTCCCGGATCGACATGCCGTCTCGGGCCGAGAGTTACGCCCGGAGACAAAGTGTTCGGTCTGTTTTCCTTCTGCAAAACGTGGTGTGTTCCGCCGGTCTGCCGCTCGTTCGCACCGGTCCGGACAACATGCGTATAATAGGGGTTTAAGCCGGAATTGTCAACAAGGGGCTTCCTTCAAAAAAGGCTTTGGCCGCTTCGTGCCGGGGGGTAAATTGGTAACCTGAAAAACACACGTTTTTGAACACCGTAGATACGTCATCAGCTGTAGGTACGACATCAAAGGAGACCGAAAAAGCGTCGACGGCACGTACTGTTCCTGTGCTTCGTACGCGGTCGAAACAGGAGAAGCCGGGATGATCACCGATGAACAAATAGCCGAATTCCGCCAGAACGGTTTTCTGAATGGAGGCCGCGTGCTCGACGACGCCGGCGTCCAGGAACTACGCGACGAGTTGCAGCGCGTGCTCGACACCGGTCCGGAAGGCTTTCCCGAGGACGGACCGAGGCCGGTGCTGTTCCACAACATGGTCCGCGATCGGGAACCGGATCGCTGCGTCTGGCAGATCGTGAACATCTGGGAAGTATCGGACGCCTACCACAGGCTGATTCACCATCCTTTCATCGTGGATGCCATCAGCCGGCTCACGGAGGCGGACGAACTGATGGTCTGGCATGACCAGATCCAGTACAAGCCGGCGGGCTACGGCGGCGTAACCAGCTGGCACCAGGATGCACCGCTGTGGCCCATCATACGGCCCATGACGCCGGTATCCGCATGGGTCGCCCTCGACGACGCGACGGTGGAAAACGGGTGCATGTGGATGACGCCGGGCAGCCACCGGTGGGGCGATCAGATCGAGTTCCTGCGGACGCAGGCCCACCTGCAGCAGGTCGAGGACTTCGGGCGGATCGAAGGATTCGCGCCCCCGGGCGGCAACGGCGCGGAAAAGGTAGCACCCCGCCCCTGGCCGGTAAAGGCCGGTGAGGTTTCGTTCCACCACTCGCTGACCTGGCATGGCTCACCTTTCAACCGGTCCGATCAGCCCCGACGCGCCATCGCCATGCATTACATGACGGGCGAGTCCCGCTTCGTCGCTTCCGGTCAGCACGTCATGAAGGCCTTCGTCGACCTGCCGGATGGGGCGCCCATGAACCAGGCGGGCGAACATTTCCCCTTTGTGATGCGTAACGGAAAGCCTGCCGCCCTGGCCGGGTAAGCGAACCTGGACGGTTGAAAACCGCAGGACGCGAATGACGCAGGAAGGAGTAATCCATGGACGTCGTACGCATCGGTGTGATCGGCCTCGGGAACATGGGCGGGTTCCACGTCGAATACCTCACCGGGAACGAAGTGCCGGACGCGGAGCTGAAGGCCGTCTGCGATGTCGATCCGGATCAACTGGCGCGCGCGAAATCACTCGCCGGCGACGACGTCTCGACCTATGGAAGCGCGGATGAACTGCTGAAGTCTGCGGCGATCGACGCCGTGATCATCGCGACGCCCCACTACGACCATCCGCCGCTGGCGGTCAGGGCTTTCGGCCGGGGACTGCACGTGCTTTGCGAGAAACCGGCTGGCGTATACACGCGCCAGGTGCGGGAAATGAACGCGGCGGCCGAGAAGAGCGGCCTCGTCTTCGGTCTGATGTTCAACCAGCGGACGCTGGGCGAGCACCGGAAGCTCAAGGAACTCGTGTCATCGGGCGAACTGGGCGAGTTGCGCCGGACGAACTACATCATTACGAACTGGTTCCGCGCGCAGAGCTACTACGACTCGGGCGGCTGGCGCGCCACGTGGTCCGGCGAAGGCGGCGGTGTGCTCGCCAACCAGTGCCCCCACAACCTCGACCTCTGGCAGTGGATCTGCGGCATGCCGGTACGCATCCGGGCCTTCTGCGGCTTCGGCAAGTACCACGACATCGAGGTCGAAGACGACGTGACGGCCTACGCCGAGTACGAAAATGGCGCCACGGGGGTATTCATCACGACCACGGGCGAGTCGCCCGGAACCAACCGCATGGAAATCACGGGTGACAACGGAAAGGTGGTCATGGAGGAGGGCCGGATCACCTTCTGGCGCAATCGCACGCCGGCGGATGTTTTCAACCGCGAATGGAAGGGCGGTTTCGGCAGCCCGGAGACCTGGAAATGCGAAATCCCCTTCCAGGCCGGCGGCGAGGAGCACAGGGGCATCACGAAGGACTGGGTGCGCGCGATCCTGGAGGGCACGCCGCTCATCGCGCCGGGCGTTGAAGGCATCCGGGGCGTCGAACTGGCCAACGCCATGCTGCTTTCCGCCTGGCAGGACGACTGGGTCGATATCCCGGTGGACGAGGCGCTCTACTTCGAGAAGCTGCAGGAGCGGATCCGGTCGTCCACGGTGCGCAAGAAGGATACCGGCGGTACGACGCTGAGCGTGGAAGGCACGTTCTAGGGCGGATTGTCCACGCCCACGGCATCGGTGATCCGGTCAAGGCCATCCCGGGCCATCAGGCGGCAAAGGCCCCGGTTGATTCGCTTCACCAGGCCCGGTCCGTGGTAGACGAGGGCCGTGTAGACCTGGACCAGGGTCGCGCCCAACCTGATCTTCCGGTAGACGTCATCGGCCGTGAAAATTCCCCCGGTCCCGACGATCACGTGGCGGCCGCGATCCATCCGGGGATACCAGGCCTGGATGGACGCGTCGATCAGCGTGCGGGTCGGCCGGCCGCAAAGGGTCCCGGGCATGCGTTCGAGGAGTTGTGGCGGGGTCTTCAGGCTATCATAGGGCTTTCCGGTGGGCAGTCCGGACACGATGCCCTTTACGAAGGGGAATGGATCCATGGCGGCGAGCGTCCCCTCGATCGTTGCGGGGTCAGTGGTCGGCACCACCTTCAGGAAGGTAGGCGGCATGGTGTCGTAGCCGGCGTATCCCGAGAGCAGCTTCCCCAGCGTGCCCGGATCGTCGAAGGGGCTGTGGCCCGACGTCGTGTTCGGGCAGTTCAGATTGAGCGTCGCGTAATCGGCCAGACCCAGAAAGGGACGCATCGCCGCGACCAGTTCCTCCACTACCTCTTCCGCATCCGCCGGTCTCCCGGTGTTCGTCTCCACCAGGTTGATGCCCAGGGGAACGGGCGGGCGGGCCTCTCCGGGCTGGCCGAGCCGATCGGGCGGGCGGGCCGACCCAGGCTGAACGGGCGATCCGGGCGATCCGGGTGACCCGGGCGACCCGGGCGACTGCCGCGTCCGAGCGGAATCGAATCGCCGCGCCACCGCGTCCGCACCGTCGTTGGGCACCCCGTAATTGACCACGATCGCTTCATCTTCCGGTACACGGAACAGCCGTGGCCGTTCGGGATTGCCCGCCGAAGGATGGGCCGAGACCGAACCCACCTCCACGAATCCGAATCCCGCCGCAGCGAGTCCTTCCATGGCCACGCCGTTCTTGTCGAATCCGGCGGCCAAACCGACGGGATTGGGAAAGGCGAGGCCACCGGCTTCCACCCTGAGCCGCGGATCGTCCACGGTGAGGAGGCCCCGGAGCATTCCGCGCACGGGAGGTATGCGACCCGCCCTGCCGACCGCGGACAGCGTTGCGCGATGGATCCACTCCGGGTCCAGGCGGAACAGCAGGGGACGAATGAGGGGGTAGAGAGACATGGGCGGCGTGGTCCTGAATGATCGATCGGGACGTGACCGGAGTCGCGCGCCGGCCAATGCGATCTGACCGAGGTTGTCGCTCCGTCTATGCACGATTATACCCGGCCGGCATGGGGCGCAAGCACAAAAAAACCGGACGCCCCTGGAAATACGAGACGCCCGGCTTGCGTCTGGAGGAATGTCAACTGATCAGATCAGTCGTCACACCTCCGTTGTTCAGATATCATAATTCCTCCTTTCCTTTTTTGCGCCGCCGTGCTGCAGTACGAGGCGCGGTCCATGCCGATGCATCAACATGCCGGAAATGATCCGGCGTCAATTCCCCGATCGAGCCGGGGAATAACCCACAAGTCACACCATTTCATCGAGATAAGGTAAATCGAAACGCCTCCTGAGATTCCACGGGAGCGGATGCAGGTTACCCGGAAGTTCAGGTGAATTCCGGTCTCGGCGTGACGCCGAATCCCGGTCGGCCGGTCGGTGCGATGCGGCCTTCCGACACCACGGGCTCGTCGAGCAGGACCTCGTCCTTCCCACCACTCCACCGGTCCGGGTGGGTCTCCGCCAGGTCCATGCAGTCCGTGGCCGCGATCAGGTGCAGCCCCCAGATCTCACCGCCGCGATGGGGGCAAACGGGCACGCCGTGTGATCTTGCCAGATCCACGATTCGCAGTCCGGCCGTTATGCCGCCGCACCACGTGATATCGGGCTGCCACAGGTCCAGGGCGCCGGCGCGGGCGATGGCGGCGAAAGCGTGGTGGGAGAAGTCATGCTCGCCGCCGGCCAACAGCACGGGAGCCAGCTGGGGCCGGAGTTCCGCCAGTTCGGTCAGATGGTCCGGTGTGACGAGATCCTCGAACCAGTAGGGCGCATATTCGTCCAGGATTTCTCGCATCCGCAAGGCAACCGCGGCGTCCCAGGACATATAGCAGTCGAACATGAGCAGCGCGTCCCGGCCGAACATCTCCCTGCAACGGACCGCCTGGATCACGGCCGAATCGAAGTCGGCTTCTGACCGCCACTGGTGCGAGCGCTTCACCGCGGTGTAGCCCAGGTCGCGGACCCGGGACAGATCGCCCCCGGTCGCATAGGCGCGGATCTTTTCCTTCTTCATACCCCCGATCAGATCGTACACGGGCCGGCCCTCGGCCTTTCCGAGCAGATCCCACAGCGCCAGGTCGATCCCGCTCAGGGCCATGATCGCGATGCCGCCGCGGCCGTACGGCAGGGACTTGAAGTAAAGGTGGTCCCAAACCCGGCGGATATCCTCCACGCTCCCGATGGACCTGCCGATCAGTGCATCGCGCAGATGGCCGTTGACGATCAGTCTGCCGGGCTCGCCGCCCCCGCCATACCCGTACCCGGTCACGCCCGCGTCCGTGTCCACCCGGACCACGATCTGCCAGTAGTATTCCTGCCAGGCGCCCGTCCCTTTCTTGTTCCGTGACGGGTAGACGGCCTTGACGTCCGTGATCTTCATGCGGAATAGGAACAGGTTGCGGTCAATGGCAACTGGATGCGGTTAACAGCAACAGGTTGCGGATCGAGTGGGCATGAGAAACCCGGCCGGGGAGACCCGTACCGGGCAGTTTTACGGTTCGGAATCGAATGGGCGCTAGTGGGATCGAACCACTGACCTCCACGATGTCAACGTGGCACTCTAACCATCTGAGCTAAGCGCCCCGCAAATCAGCATTCACCAGTGTGTTCATGACCCCGAATGCCGAGGGCCGGACTCGAACCGGCACGGACTATTGAGGTCCGGGAGATTTTAAGTCTCCTGTGTCTACCAATTCCACCACCCCGGCAAACCGTCCCCGGATCTCCCAACACAACTGCACCATGGTAGGGCGCGAACCCCCGCAAGTCAAGGGAAACCGGATATGGCTGGTAACGAGCTTACGGCGCTCCGCAGCGGCTAACACCGAGTTTCACCCGAATCCCGGCCAACCATTCATCAAACCGGTCGGTCTTTGGCACGCATAACTGCGTACTCCCTATTGAGAGCGCGTCCAGTTTCGTCAGATTGAGCATCTCTTCCGGCAGCGGGCCGGAAAGATCCGCGTTTCGTGAGAGATCGAGCACTTCTAGGTTGGCAAGTTGACCAAGTTCCGGTGGCACGTTACCCGACAACTGGTTTTGCCAAAGATCCAGGATTTCGAGATTTTCAAGCTGACCGAGTTCCGGCGGAATACCGCCCGTCAACTGGTTTGTTCCCAGATACAATTCTTCGAGATAAGCGAGTTGACCGAGCTCCGGGGGAATACTGCCTGTCAACGCGTTCCTGAACAGTTGCAGTACGCGAAGTTCACTGAGTTGAGCGAGTACAGGAGGAATAGTACCGGTCAGATTCTGCGTCCCGCGCAACAGGCTTCTCACCCTTCCCGCCTCATTGAGCTTCACGCCGTCCCAGTCGGCAATCGGCGCGGTGCTCAGCCAGTTGTTGAACGCAGAATCTCTCCAATTCTCTCCATCGGTCGCATGGTAGAAACTGATCAGTCTTGCCCGGTCACTCCTTGCACTGACAATCAAGGAAATTGAAGCCGAAAGTTCGTCCGCCTGTGCGGTAATCCGCGCCATACCGTAGGCTTCGGCAGTTACCAGTCCGTCAGCGTCCACGGTGGCTACTGTATTGTCATCGCTGGACCAGGCAAACTCGGTATCCTCTACCACCTGCCCGTCTTCGTCGTACATTGACGTGGAAAGCTGTACCATCATACCGATACCCAGGTGCAGATGGGGAGGGTAGACCCTGATATGCGCTCCACCTGAAGGGATGATATTTACCGAAACCTGTAACGAGCTGAAATTCGACCAATGAAAGTCACTTGCGGTCACGTTGACGATCGTTTCACCGTTTGTACGAGCGGTCACCAGACCATTTTCGTCGACCGTGACCACATTCGTGCCAACGCAGATAAAGCAATCTTCGACGTGTTCCCATTCTACCGGTGCGCCTTCAACTTCCTGACCATTCACATCATACACGATTGCGGAGAGCTGGGCGGTCTGACCCTCGGTGTCGAGTCGCAATATGGGGATGCCGCGGCTGTGGTCTAACGGCAGACTGGATTCGATAATAACGGGCAGCAGAACGCGGACGGCGACCGACGCCGAGGCGTCGCCGGACCGGGCGGTGATCTCTGCCGTACCATCACTTACAGCAGTTACCAGCCCCCCTTCATCGACGGTGACAATGCCCTTGTTGCTGGACCACTTCACTTCTGCATCTTCTAACTCACGACCGTTCGCATCCAGTACGGTAGCGGACAATTTGACGGTCTTGCGGGGACTTCTCTCACCGAAACCAAATCGAAAGAGCGTCACCATGTAGGGTTCGATGACGATGCGGCCCGCTTCCTGCATCACCGTAACCTGTACGGTTTGAGACGCGCTTCCCGAACGCGCACTGATCAGCGCCGTGCCATTCGACACGGCCGTCACCAGTCCCCCATCGTCGACAGTGGCCACCCCCTCGCTGCTACTCTGCCAGGCCACTTCGGCGTCTTTCACCGGCTGTTCGTTCTTGTCGAACACGGCGGCAGTCATTTGTAAGGTCTGTCCAAGGGACATCAAGGTCGCCATGGCCGGTTCGATGACGATGCGGCTGGCTTCCTGTATCACCGTAACTTGTACGGATTGAGATGCGTTTCCGGACCGTGCGGTGACCTGCGCCGTACCGTACGACACGGCGGTCACCAATCCCCCGTTGTCGACGACAGCCACGTTGGCATTACTGCTTGCCCAGGACAGGACAGCACCGGATAGGACAGCACTGTCGTTACTGTAGACTGTTGCACTTAACCTCGCGGTCTCACCGATTTCAGTTAAAGAAACGCTCGAAGGTGTTATACTGATCCGCGCCGGTGTGGGTGCGGGTGCAGGTGAAGAAACCGGACTTCCATCCGGTCTGGTCGGGCCGTCTTTGCCACACGAAGACAGTACCAGCAGACTCAGGAATACAAGAACAAGGACACTCCTGCATGCGGTGACAATCCTCAAAGCGGTTTTTTTGTGACAAAGTACGGCCATTCTGTCTCTCTATTTCCAGGAGATCGAGTTCGTGTAAGATCTGTTTTGCAGAATGTAATGTGTGTTTGTTAATAATCAATTTAATTAACTATTTTAGATAAATGTCTGACACTGTGACGCGGTCTGGGGTGCAGCGCACAAATGGATCCAAGCCGCGCGCGGGCAGTTGTTCGAGGATTTCGCCTGAGCATTGCGACGTGGTACGGTAGAGGAGTCCGGTGAGGAACTGTTATACCAGGTACCTACCCCTGGCCTTCCCCGAGCGCCCCGGACCAGCACGCGAAGGGCCGTCCCTTTCGTTCGTCGTCCTTGAAAAAGGCCAGGTAGGTCATGACGTCGTAGGCGATGAAGGCACGGCCTGAACGGGAGGACCGGGCGAGGCGATGCACCCGGCGCCAGGTACCCGCGTTGAAGTAGACCTGCGCGCCCCGGCGCCCGTTCCCCGTCGCGATGCCGAGGGGCGCGACGTCGAGGGGCACGATTTCGTGATGATGGGTGTGTCCGTACACCACGAAGCGGGCTTCGTGGTCCTCAACCGCTTTCTCCCTGGCCGCGTGAGCAAAGTAGGAGTCCGCAGAATCGCCCGTCACCCGGTTCCACCATGCACCCAGCCTGCCGGACAGGCCCAGCGGAACGTCCCGCGTGAACCGGAGCGCGTACTCCAGCTTGTCCACGCTCTCGAAGGGGTTGTACATCGAACCTCGGTCCCGTATGAAATCCAGGGCCAGGAAGTCGTCCACCAGGTTGTTCCACGTATCCTTGACTTTCCCGGCCTGCATCGGGGACACGCCGTGTTCATGCAGCAGCGCGTCGACCCAGACGGAAGCCGCGGCCAGCGGACGGACATTGTCCAGTTCGCGCAGGCCTTCGATAAAGGTCCGGGGAAGCAGCGAACCCATGCGGTTGCGGACTTCGAAGGGGAATCGATTCAACAGCTCGATCAAGATCGCGTCTCCCAGGGAGGGTTGGTCCCGTGAACCGGAGTAGTTGAACGGATCGTAGATATCGCCATGGCACGCCCGGACGCCGTGCGCCTGCAGTATCCCGGCAATGCGGGTCGAATCTTCGGGCTCGTGGGGAAAGGGCTGTTCAGGGTCGTTTTCCAGGCCCAGGGCGGCTGCGACCTTTCTGCGGAGGAGCTGGCTGGATCTACCGGGGACGCAGTAGAACCAATCGTGGTTCCCCACCATGTAGTGGATGCCGACCTCGACCGGCAGGCCGGGTTCGGACGGCCGTGGGTCCCCATTGGCGCCGCCTGGCGGAGGCAGCAGGAGACCACCGGGTTCGGCCAGGTTCCTGAGGCAGGTGAGCGACGGTTCGTTGTGCGCCAGGATAGCGGTGGTTATGTCGTTCAGCTTCCCGATGTAAGGCAGATCATCGGGATCGCTCCAGGGGCGCGGTCCGTAGTCATTCTCCAGCCACGCGGTGGACCTGAGGACGTCCAGGATATCTCCGAGAAGGAGGATGTCGATTCGCTCGATCGGCTGGTACCGGCCTCCCTTGCGCCATGAAGCCGAGATGGCCATGTCCCGGACCCGCCTGGCAAAGATCCGAAAGGCGTTTTCCTTGATGGTCTGCCCGGTCGTACCGTCCGTAAGGTGAAGATCGCTGATGATTACAATCATGACGTTTCTGGTCATCCATCCCGCTGGGTGAGGTCGAAACCGATCATGTAGGTTCCACCGGTGCCCCGGCCGTGGACCGTCAGGTGGGCCTTTTCCCCATCGGTCAATTCTCCGAGCGGGGTTGATCCCCTGAAGAGGATTGCGTCGCCACCCGCGATCTTCTTCAGGAGGAAGGACTGCAGGTCGTCCGCGGCGCCGCCCAGGGATTCGGGCAGGTTCAGGGGCAGGTTTTCCGGGATCGTTCCCTTGATTCTGCCGACGACGGCTTCGACGATTCCGCCCAGGAAGTCCTTGATCTTGTCCCAGGCGTCCCGGCGGTCCACGTCGAACACCTTGAACTGTATGGAATGGATACGCTTCCCCCGCACCAGCAGGATCAGCTTGTCCCAGTCGTCTATTGCGTCCATTTCGAACCGGCCGCACCGGTCGGGCTTGCCTTCGCCGATCCTGAGATTCTCCTCCCCGGCGCTTCGAACGTAATTCGGCTTGCCCGATCTCCCGGTATCGCATTCCCAGAAAGTGTCGAGACTGGGCATTACGGCATGTTCGGTGGCGAACTGGCTCCGGTGGTTGATAAAACGCAGGTCGACGACGAAGCGGAAATTGGCCTTGTTGTTCGGCAGATCCGCGGGAAACAGGAAATCCGTGAGGGTGAACTCATAGAGCGGCAAGGAGATTCTCCACGTATGCACACGTGTGCGTTGCCGGCCAAAAAAAGTACGACCCGGCCTTCCTGATTCAAGCAGGAAGACGGATGGAAACCCTCGAGGCGCAAGTACATTCGACGTCCCGTAAGTGGGATCCATCCGTGAGTCGATGTTTCGAAAGGAGCCGGACCGGACGATATGCCCGAACCGGCTCCCGTATCTCGAGTTTAGCCTATGGCGTCTTTTAACGCTTTGCCAGCCGTAAACTTTGCCACGTTTCTCGCCGCGATCGTAATGGACTCGCCCGTACCGGGATTTCGCCCCTGGCGAGCAGCGCGGTTCGATACGCTGAACGTGCCGAAGCCGATCAACGTGACGGAATCGCCGTCGCTGAGACTGCTCTTGATGGCGTCGAGTGCTGCGGCGACTGCGGCGTCGGCTTGCGCTTTGGACAACCCAGTAGCATCAGCAACCTTACCGGCCAATTCTGTGCGATTCATTGATTACCCTCCAGATGAAATAATGGGAGTAATGCACCCGATAGAGTGCGAGAAATCCCGCGACAGACCGTTAAAAGGTCCTGTGCTTGCGGGTGAATTACGCGAAGTGTACGTGCAATATATTTCGTACGCTGTTTCCTAAGCAAGTTTTTTTTCGCTATACCTGTGTATGGTACTGCGACAGGGCGGGCGATTTCATTGATTTCGATCCACTAAACTTCTATTTTTTAATCTAATCATGCCATCGGAAAACCCGTCCAAAAGACTGCTTCTCCTGATGCCGACGACGACCTATCGTGCGGATCCGTTTCTGGAAGCGGCGTGCCGCATGAACCTCGAAGTCGTCGTGGGATCGGACTTCTGCAAGTTGCTGGCGGAGGCGTGGGACATCCCGCTGTCGCTCAGGCTCCGGTACGTGTCGCAGGCCGTGGATGAAATCGTGGACTACGCCCGTGAACATCCCCTCGACGCCATCGTACCCGTCGACGATTATACCACCGAAATCGCCGCCCGGGCGTGTAAGGTCCTCGGCCTGCCGCACAACTCGCCCGAAGCGGCCATCGCCGCGCGCAACAAGTACCGCATGCGGGAAATGCTCTCGGCCGCGGGTGTATGGTGCCCCAATTTCGTCCGGTTCGACCTGTCGGTCCCGGTCGAGGAACTCGCATTGGAACAGCGTTACCCCTGTGTGCTCAAGCCCGTCCTGCTTTCGGGCAGCCGGGGTGTCATCCGGGCCGACTCGCCCGACGGCTTCATCGAAGCTTTCCGCAGGATCGGCCGCATCCTCAAAAGCGCGGAGGACCGGCCGCCGAGCCTGGACCCTGACGCCCACCGCATCATGGTGGAGTCCTATATGCCCGGCCGGGAGGTGGCCCTGGAGGGGCTGTTGAGCGGCGGCCGCCTGCGCGTGCTCGCCCTGTTCGACAAGCCCGATCCCCTGGAGGGTCCCTATTTCGAAGAGACGATATACGTAACGCCTTCGCGCTTGCCCGAAGAGACGCAAGAGATCGTGTACGATGTCGTCCAGCGGGCTTCCTCGGCCGTGGGACTCACGGAGGGGCCGGTCCATGCCGAACTGCGGGTCCACCACGGCGAAGCCAGGATCATCGAAATCGCGGGCCGGTCCATCGGTGGCCTCTGCTCGCGCGTGCTGGAGTACGGACTGGGGATATCCCTGGAGGAGCTCATCCTGCGCCATGCCCTGGGCGAGGACGTGGATGGAGTCGGCGGCAAGGCGCAGAGCCGCGGCGGAGCGGACCAGGCGGACCAGGCGGACCAGGCGGACCAGGCGGACCAGGCGGACTGCGAGACGCAAAGCCGCGGCGGGACGGGAGACGAGGCCGCGGGCCAGACGAAGGAAACGAACGCCGCGGCGAACAAGCCGGAGGCCGCGGGCGTGATGATGCTGCCGGTGCCGGAAGGCGGAATGTTCCAGGGATTCGATGGCGTCGAGGAGGCGAAGAAGACCCCGGGCGTGGAGGACGTGGTCATCACCGCGAAGGAAGGCGACATGCTGACCCCATTGCCGGAAGGCGCCAGCTACCCCGGTTTCATATTCGCGAGAGGGGAAGAACCGGGCCAGGTCGCGCGGACGCTGCGAAGGGCCCATCGCAGCCTTCGAATGCGCGTCAAGACGGTCCTGGCTACGTAGAGGGATCAATACCGCCTGGTGCGCAGCGAGGATTCGTGTCGCCCGATAAGGTCGTGTACAGGCAGCGCATCGGCAGAGCGGGAATCATACAAGGGAGATTATAGCCGTGCCAACACACTACGAACGGGTAATGGAGATGTACCGCGAGGTGAGCGACCTCTACGGCGCCCTGGCCCTGATGGGATGGGACCAGGAAACCTACATGCCCCCCAAGGGCGCGGCCAGCCGGGGGCGGCAACTCGCCACCCTCTCCGGGATGGCCCACGAGCGGATCACATCCGATGAGATGCGGGCGGCACTGGATTCCGCCCGGTCGGAATCGCTGACGGCCGACGAGGAGGTCAACATCCGCGAGATCGCCCGTTCCAGCGATCGGGCGGTCAAGGTACCCGTCGACCTGGTCAAGTCCATCGCGGAAACGAGTTCGGCGGCCATCGGGGTGTGGATCAAGGCCCGGAAGGAAGATGATTTCCCGGCGTTCGCGCCGTGGGTCGACAAGCTGGTCGCCCTCCAGCGCGAGGTCGCCGAGGCGGTCGGGTACGAAGACGAACCCTACGACGCGCTGCTCGATGAATACGAACCCTATGCCACCACGAAAGATACGGCGGCGGTCTTCGATTCGATTCGCGGCCCCCTCGTGGACCTGGTGCAGCGCATCGCGTCCTCCGGGGTCCGGCCCCGCACCGACTTCCTGGAGCGGAACTACCCCTTAGGCGACCAGCGGCGCATGGGCGTCATGGCCGCAGAGCGCATGGGCTTCGATTTCGAGGCCGGGCGCCTGGACATTTCCCCCCATCCCTTCTGCACCCACATGGGCGTGCAGGACGTCCGCCTGACGACCCGGTACTCCGAGACCCTGCCCATGCAGTCCTTCTACGGCGTCATCCACGAGGCGGGACACGGCCTCTATGAGCAAGGCCATGACCCGGTCCACGAAGGCACGCCCCGGGGCGCGTCCGTGTCCCTGGGCATCCACGAATCCCAGTCGCGCCTGTGGGAGAACATGGTCGGCCGGAGCCGGGCCTTCTGGCGTTTCTTCTTCCCCGAATTCACCGCCGTGTTCCCGGACCAGGCCGCGGACGTGAGCGAAGAGGAGGTCTATGCCGCGGTCAACGAGGTGAAACCCTCGCTCATCCGGGTCGAAGCGGATGAGATCACCTACAACCTGCACATCCTGCTCCGGTTCGAAATAGAACGCGGCCTGTTCACGGACGAGTTCACGGCAGGCGACCTCTCCGCGGTCTGGAACGAAAAGATGAAGGTCCTCCTCGGCATCGAGCCGCCGGACGACCGGGACGGCGTACTGCAGGACATCCACTGGTCCCACGGGAGTTTCGGCTATTTCCCCACCTATACCCTGGGTAATCTGTACGCCGCCCAGTTCTACCGCGCCGCCGAACGCGACCTGCCCGGTCTGTCGGACCGGATCGCACGCGGGGAACTGCTGCCGCTGCGGGACTGGCTCAGGGACCACATCCATCGGCCCGGCATGACCTACCGCGCGGGAGACCTAGTGCGGCACGTCACCGGAGAGCCGCTCACCGCGGACTGCTTCCTGGCCTACATTGATAGGAAATACCGATCCCTGTACCGCCTATGACCGCTTCGGGTGCCCGCTCTATTCAGAAAGTAGCGACACCGCGGGCCGTGGCCCTGGGCCTGGCGCTGGCCGTGGCCGTCAACATCTTTTCGCTGACGAGCCATTACCTCCTGGGATACGCCCACCTCACCTTCGCCCACATCGATCTCGCCTTACTGATCCCGTTTCTCCTGGGCGTCATGGGGCCCAATATACTGCTTAAGGCATACCGCCCCGCCTGGGGCCTGCGTTCGCGGGAACTGCTGTTCGTCTTCGTCCTGGGCTGGGTCGGCTTCATGGTGCCGACCTGGGGGATGTCCAACTATGTAGTCGGCATCATGGCCTCGGCGGAATACTACGCCTCCCCCGAGAACCAGTGGCGTGAACTGTTCTTTCCCTATCTCCCGGAATGGTTGGTCGTCACCAACGAACAGAACGCGAACAGGGATTACTACTGGGGACTGCCGGATAGCTACCCGATCCCCTGGGCGGCCTGGATCATCCCGAGTTTCTGGTGGCTGTCCTTTTTCGGCGGACTCCTGGCCGTCGGGGTCTGCTTCGTCATCCTGATGCGCAAGCAGTGGGTGGAGCACGAGCGTCTTTCCTATCCCCTCGTGCAGACGGCGGTCGTGATGACGGAAACCATCGATGACGAAGACTCGGCCGTGCCGACGATCATGCGGCACCGCCTGTTCCTCATCGGCGCCCTGGCCACCTTCTCCATCATGCTCTGGAACACCACGGCGTACTGGACCCAGTGGTTTTCCTTTCCGATCGATGCCAATGCCCTGTTTAACGTCGAACTCGGCCGCGCCTTTCCGGCACACGCGATCAGGATGAACGTCATCACCTTCGCCTTCTCCTATTTCATCAACATGGACATCCTGTTCAGCGTCTGGTTCTTCCAGATCGTCAACACGCTGGAACAGGGCATCCTGGCCCGTGTCGGGATTACCGCAGACTCGGGCACCGCCGTTCCCGGCGGCCTGGTCGCTGTCCAGTTCATCGGCGGCATGATCGCCTTCGCGCTGTGGGGATTCTGGATCGCCCGCCGGCACCTGGCCATGGTATGGCGCCACGTCATGGGTAAGGACACGAACCTGCGCGACGACGACGAGTTCTTCTCCTACCGGGCCGCCCTGGTTTCGGGCGCGTGCGGCATGGCCTACATTGTCTGGTGGCTGCACGCGGCGGGCATGTCCTTCCCCGTGATCGCCGTTTTCCTCTCTCTGCTGTTCCTCTTCTATTTCGCACTGTGCAGGGTCATGGCGGAATCAGGCCTGGTCTTCCTGGACCTGCCCATCAATGCCCACCAGTTCACCGTCGCCATGCTGGGTTCCGCCTCGCTGTCTCCCCAGAACCTGACGGGTCTCGGACTGGGAAGCGCCTTCGCCCGCAACTGGAAGACCTTCACGATGATCACCCCCTCGCATGTCGCGCGCCTGCAGTCGATCCTGGGCATGTCGGGACGCGTGCTCTTCTTCTGGTCCGCCGTCACCTTCGCCGTCAGCGCGGTCACAGCCATCGGCTACTCGGCCTATACCGGTTACCGGATGGGCGGCGCGGCGAATTACTACGCGAATGTCGCCGGCGACCCCGGCTTCTACAACCTGATCGTCACCTGGATGAATAACAGCACAACGATCTCGGGCGCGGAGGTGTTCTTCCTGGTCGCCGGCATGCTGATCGTCACGGGGATGACCGTGGCCCGGTACTACTTCAGCTGGTGGCCCTTATCGCCCATCGGGTTCGTGGTGGCCGCCGGAGGTCCCGCCCGGCACGCCTTCTTTCCCGTCTTTCTCGCCTGGTTGCTGAAGTCCATTCTGATCAGGACGGGCGGTGTACGCCTCTATCGTGCCGTTCAGCCGCTGATGATCGGCATCATCGTCGGATACGTCCTCGGTGCTGCCATTGCGGTCCTGGCCGATTACTGGTACTTTCGTGGGACCATACACGAACTGCAGTTCTTCTAATCGGAGTACCTCGTGAATTCGCAGGAAATACTCGGCGTCCTCGAGGCACTGGGCGATCCCGCGATCGCCGCCCATTCGCAGCGGTTTTTCAAGACCGGTCCGGGAGAGTACGGCGAAGGAGATCGTTTCCTCGGGATCAGGATTCCCGTGATACGTGCCCAGGTGCGCAGATACCGCGATCTCTCCATGGGCGAGGCCCTGCGTCTGCTGGTGTCTCCCTTTCACGAAGTTCGTATGTTTTCGCTGCTTTGGCTGGTCATGAGATTCAACAAGAGCGGTGAGCCGGAGAGAAGGACGATCTATAAAACGTATCTTGGTCATACGGCCTTCATCAACAACTGGGATCTCGTCGACTGCTCCGCCCATCCCATTCTGGGCGGGTACCTGGAGGCGCGGGACAGGAAACCGCTCTCCGTACTGGCGGAATCGGAGTCGATTTGGGAACGCAGAATGGCCATTATGGCCTGCCTGCATTTCATCAGGCAGCACGATTATGCCGATGCGCTGAAACTGTCGGAGCGCCTGCTGAACGACGCCGAAGATCTGATCCATAAAGCCGTGGGCTGGATGCTCAGGGAGATCGGAAAGCGGGATCTGCCCATTGAGCGGAAGTTTCTGAAGAGTCGTTACCGACGCATGCCCCGCACGATGCTGCGTTACGCGATAGAGCGGTTCCCGAAGGAGGAAAGAGGAAGATACCTGAGGGGCGAGGTGTAGATTTGCATACCTCCGTTGGAGTTCACGAATGAATGAGCAAGTGGATGATCAGGCCGTCCAGAAAATCAACGCGTGGATCGGCGAAGGCGTGCTTTCCCGGACGGCGGGCGAGGCCATCGTCTGCTGGCTGGACGACCCGGCATGCGAAGCCTTCGTCGATGAGATTCGTGCACTGGTCGATGACGGGGACACCGACGAACTGGAAGACGCATTCGGTTCGGCCATCGCCTTCGGAACGGGCGGCATGCGCGGCCGGATGGGACCGGGCCCGAACCGGTTCAATACTCTTACCGTGGGCCGGGCGGCACAGGGACTGGCGCGGTATGTCTCCAGGATGAGGGGCGGTTCTGAGCAAACGGGGGATGGACCAGACTGTGATGAGCCGGCCGGCGATGGGCCAGACGGGGATGAGCCGGCCGGCGATGGGCCGGACGGCAAGCACCGTCGGGACCTCGGCAGTGGGCCGGAAGGCTCGCACAACCGAACCCTCGGAAGTCGGACCGGCACAGGCATCGTCGTGGCGTGGGACACGCGAAACAACTCGGAGACATTCGCGAAGGAAACGGCCCGCGTACTCGCCGCCAACGGCGTACCGGTGCTGATCTTCGACGGCTATCGCTCGACCCCCGCCCTTTCCTTCGCGGTGAGGGAACTCGGAGCCGCGGCCGGGGTCGTGATCAGCGCCAGTCACAATCCGCCGGAAGACAATGGTTACAAGGTGTACGGTCCCGACGGCGGCCAGGTGGTGTCGCCGCATGACGAGGCCATTACCGGGGAAATGCGCCGCGTCGACGAGATTCGGCACATTCCGTTCGACGAAGGAATCGAGCGGGGCCTGATCCGGACTGTCGACCCGCTGGTGGACGCACGGTATATTGCCGTGCTCGCGGACCTGTCGCTGGACCAGGCGCGGGACGTGCGGGTGGTGTATACCCCCCTGCACGGCGTGGGCATGACATCGGTAGGCGCGGCACTGGAGCAACTGGGTTACCGGGATGTGCACTACGTAGAAGAGCAGGTCGCGCCGGACGGTGCGTTCCCTACGCTCGAAGACGGTATCGCGAACCCCGAAAGACCGTCGGCTTTCCGGCTGGGCATTCGAAAGGCCGCGGAAACCGGCGCCGATCTCTTACTGGCCAGCGACCCCGACGCCGACCGGATCGGCTGCGCGCTTCCACTCCCGGACCGGGGATGGGAGGCGTCGGAAGGGGACCTCGTACTGAACGGTCACCAGATCGGCGCCCTCCTCTGCCACTATTTACTCAGTCGAAAGCAGGAGGCGGGAGCACTGCCCCCCAGGGGTCTTTTCTGCAAGACGGCGGTGACCTCCGACCTGGCCGCCCTCATCGCCCGGTCCTACGGACTGGAAGTCGTGGACGACCTCCCTGTCGGCTTCAAGCACGTGGGCGCAGTGATCGATCGCCTGCCCGAGGGTACGTCTTTCGTGTTCGGCACCGAGGAAAGCCACGGCTACCTGGCGGACGCGCGGATCCGGGACAAAGAGGCCGCCACCGGCATCCTGCTTGCCGAATTTTCCGCCCGGGCGAAGCGAGAAAACCGGACCCTGCGCGACGAGCTGGACGGTATTTACCGGACCTACGGGTATTTCAGGGAAGTTCAACGGTCGGTCGCCCTGCCCGGCGCGGAAGGGGCGCGCAGGATCGAAGACATCATGGCCGCCCTGCGTTCGGCACCACCGGAGCGCATAGGCGGACGGGCCGTATGCCGCGTGATCGACCGTCTGAGCGGTCAGGTGCGTGACCTGCGTTCGGGTACGACCGGGTCCGTCGCGGGCGAACAGGTGAATATCCTGGTCTTCACCTTCTCAGAAGCCGGCCACACACGGGTGATCGTGCGTCCTTCGGGTACCGAGCCCACGATCAAGTACTACGTTTCCGCGTCATCGGTCGACCTGGGCGGAACACGAATCTCGACGCGCGACATGGACGGTTCCCGGCACGCGATCGACTGTCTGGCGAAATCCGTGCTCGATGCAATGATTGAATGGTGCGAAGGCGTGTAACGGTCCCGTTCGGACCCGTTCGGACTCGCTCTTCGCTGGCCCTGTCCCGCTCGAACCGGCCAAAACCTGTAACGTTTCTGGGCAGCACCCGTCCCTGGGCAGCACCCGTCCCTGGGCAGCACCCGACCCTGGGCAGCACCCATCCCTGGGCAGGATAATCAACTCAACTCGAAAGGCTTCATTCCCATGCGCATCATCGACTCCGGCGTCCTCAGCCGCAGCGTGCCCGGCACCGACCGCGCCAACCTTACCTTTCCCGCCGTCCTCGGCAAGTCCGACGGCACCTTGATCGCCACCTGGCACAGCGGCACGACCAAGGACTGCGCGGACGAAGTGATCGAAGTCAGCCGGTCCTCTGACCTCGGTCAGACCTGGACCACGCCCGAACGGCCCTTCGAATCCCCCCTGCTGCGAGGCGTCCGGGGAACAGTCAAGATCGTCTACCTCACGGAACTCGCGCCCGGCCGGATCATCGCCGCATCCATGTGGATCGACCGCGAGACCTATCCCGACGCCCCGGGACTCTTCAATCCGGAGACCGAGGGATGCGTGCCCATGTCGATCCTCCTGGCGGATTCCGAGGACGGCGGAGATACCTGGACGGCGTGGCGCGAAGTGCCCATGCCGGAGGAGATCGGGCCCGCAAGCCTGACCAATCCGGTCATGCAGCTTCCGGACGATACCCTGGTGATGACCATCGAGACCAACAAGCACTACCTCGACACCTCGAAATGGTACCAGCGGGTCGTCGCCTTCCACTCCACGGACCAGGGAAGGACCTGGGGCGAACCATTGAACATCGGGTTCGACCCGACGGGCCTGATCTTCAACTGGGACCTGCGGTCGGCCGTGGCGCCGGACGGCCGGATCGGCGCATTCGCGTGGACCTACAATACCGAAACGGAATCCTACCTCAACATCCACCGCCGTATCAGTTCCGACGGCGGCCGGACCTGGTCGGACCCGGAGGACATCGGCGTCACCGACCAGGCGGCCCACCCCGCGGTGCTTCCGGACGGCCGCGTCGTCCTGGCCTGGGTGGACCGTTTCCAGACTCAGTCCATCAAGGCCCGCGTCGCGCCGTCCATCGACGGCGTCTTCCGTCCGGAATCCGAGGTGACCCTGTACGCCCACGAGGCGCCGAAGGAAGATCCCAAGGGCGCCCTGGGCTTCTCGGTGTGGTCCTTCGGCCTGCCCTACGCGGAAGCCCTGTCCGACGGCACGGTCATGGTGGTCTACTATGCGGGAACCGAAGCCGCAATGGACGTGCACTGGAGCCGTCTGGCACCATGAGGCGATCATGATCGGACACTACCTTCTCACCGCCTGGCGGAACATCCTCGCGTCCCGGTCCCATGCCGCGATCAACGTCATCGGGTTCGCCATCGGCATGGCCTGCTGCCTGGTCATCCTCCTGTACATCCGCGACGAGTTGAGCTACGACCGGCACAATACGCGGGGAGACCGCATCTACCGTGTGGTGACGGACCGCACGGCGCGGACGCCCGGCATCCTGGCCGACTTCATCGGCAACCAACTCCCCGAAGTGGAGGAAGTACTGCGCATCCGGGCGACGGTGGGGACCTGGCTGTTCACGACCGAGGAAAAGCAATTTTACGAACAGCGGGTCTACTGGGCGGACGGCAACCTCTTCGACGTGTTCGATGTGTCCCTGGTGCGCGGCAATCCGGAATCCGCGCTCACGGCGCCGAATACCATGATCATCAGCGCGTCCATGGCCCGCAAGTACTTCGGGGATGCCGACCCCATTGGCAAAATGATTACAGGAGACCACCTGTTTCCCTTCACGATCACCGCGATCATGGAGGACCCTCCGCCCTATGCCCATTATCACCCCGATTTCTATGTCTCCATCGCCACCACGACGGGACGGGGCGATCCGATCCGTCTGCTGACGAACTGGGCCAACAGCCAGTACTACACGTACCTGCTCATACCTGAAGGCGCTTCACCCGACGGGATCGGCGCCTTGCTGCAGGCGCGGCTGGATGAACACGTCGACGCTGTCGAACGGGCAACGGCCTTTACGCACACCTATGCGCTGCAGCCGCTTTTCGACATCCATCTCTATTCTCAACTGGAGTTGGAAATGGAGGGGAACGGCGACGTCTCGTTCATCTGGATGCTGATCGCCATCGCGGTCTTCATCCTGATGATCGCCTGCATGAATTTCACGAACCTGGCAATCGTCCGGTCCATTACCCGCGCCCGCGAAATCGGCATGCGCAAGGTCTCCGGAGCTACACAGGGCCAGATCGTCCGGCAGTACCTCGGCGAAACCATACTCCTGAGCGCCGTTGCGTTCCTCGTTGCCGTGGTTGCCGTCTGGGTGATCCTGCCCGTTTTCAGGTCCATGACGGGCCACGTGCTTTCCATGCCCGCCCTGGAACCCTGGTCCGTACTGGGTGGTACGGTCATCGTCCTTTCCGCCGGCCTCCTCGCCGGCGCCTACCCCGCCCTGCTGCTGTCCCGCATCAGTCCCGCGATGATCTTCCGTGGATCATCGAGTACCGGTGCCGTGAACCTGCGTAAAGCCCTCGTGATCGTCCAGTTCTCCATGGCGATCCTGCTGATGATCGGCACCGGAACGGTGTACCTGCAATTGGAGTACATGCGGGAGAAACACCTGGGATTCGAGAAGGAACACGTGGTGATCCTGCCCGATCTCGAAGGCATGGACTTCGACCTGATACGGGACCGATACCCGCAGCATGCCGGCGTGGTCAGCGTCTCCGGGGCGAACTACATGCCCGGCCGCGCGGCCGGCCGCGGGAGGCTGCCCATCCTTCCCGTGGACCGGGTCGACGATCCGGCGGCGGGCACCGTGGAGATGCAGCATATCCATACCGAAGGAGGCATGGTCCGGACGCTTCGCCTGACTTTGCTGGAAGGCAGGGACATTTCGTGGGAACGGGACTTCGAGTGGGTTGAGGGTCCGGATGGAGGAGGATGGGGAAGATCGACCGGATGTCTCCTCAACGAGGAGGCGGTCAGGCGCCTGAGTTGGGAATCGCCCGCGGAGGCCATGGACCGGTTTGTACGAATGAGGAACAATGAACTGCAGGTCGTCGGGGTAGTGGGCGACTTCCACTTAAGGACGCTGCACGAGCGGGTCGAGCCGGTGATCTTCACCTTCGGCGGTTCCGGCTACTGGGCCGTGCGGTTCGTTCCCGGCGATCCCGGCGAGACCCTGCGGGACCTGGAATCCATGTGGAAGGCATCCATGCCGGAAATCCCCTTCACCTACTCGTTCCTCGACCAGGACGTGGACCGGCTCTATCGTTCGGATCAGTTGCTGGGCCGGCTCGTGACCATGTTCGCCGGCCTCGCGGTCTTCACCGCGTGCCTCGGCCTGTTCGGGCTGGCGGTCTTCACGGCGAAACAACGTACGCGCGAGGTGGGCATACGAAAGGCCCTCGGCGCATCGGCACGTCAACTTGTCCTGCTGCTGTCCAGGGAGTACACCGTCCTCGTGGTCATCGCGAACGTCATCGCCTGGCCGGTGGCGTACCTCGTCATGCAGCAGTGGCTTCGGCAGTACGCCTATCATACCGAGGTCTCGCTGCTGCTGTTCCCCGCCGCCGGGCTTCTCGGGCTGTTGATCGCGTGGCTGACGGTCAGTTCGCAGACGCTGCAGACCGCCGCCATGAACCCGGTCGACGCCCTGCGCCGCGATCATTAGGAATGGGTTCAGCGGGCCGCAACAAAGGTTTCCCAGACTATTCGAAGAGCAGCTTTATTCCTGCCGCGATGTATTCCGGGGGGTCGCTCGGATGGAACCGGTAGCGCAGGCGACCTTCCCGGTCCACCAGGAACAGGGTGGTCGTGTGGGCCACCAGGTAGTGACCCGCCTCGTTCGGCTCCTGCAGTTTGTACAGCACACCGTACCGTTCGGCGACCGCGTCGATCTCCTCCCGCGATCCCGTGAGACCGCGGACGTCCACCGTGGAGAAGTAGGCCAGGTACTCCCTGAGCTGCTCCGGCGTGTCGCGCAATGGATCGACGGTGATGTAAATCGTACGCACGTCTTGGCCGGGTTCGAGATCGAGCACATCGTAGACGGCTGCCAGCATGGAGAGCATGAGTGGACAGGCGTCGGGGCAGTAGGTATAGCCGAAGAAGATCAGAAAGGCGTCACCGGGGTACTCCGACAGGTTGAACCGCTCCTCGTCCTGGTCGGTCAGCGTGAAATCACCGCCGAACCGCTCGCCGTAGTCCAGGAGTTCGGGGATGTCGATCTGCGGCGGTGGCGGCGGTTCTGCGCGGCAGCCGGAGTAAAGCAGCAGGGCCGCGGCGGACAGAATGGCCAGACCGGTACGGGTGACCAGACCGGTGAGGGTGGCCAGACCGACCAGGGTGACCAGACCGGTGAGGGTGGCCAGACCGACCAGGGTGACCAGACCGGTGCGGGTGGCCAGGCCGGTGAGGTTCGAGATCGTCGACTGATACAACTGATGACCAGGCTTCTTTGCACCCAATGGAACACCTTCCTACGGACGGCTCTTCAGCACCTCGAACGTGACCGTCCGGGTCGACTGGTCGTCGAAGCGCAGCGTGAGGGACACCGAGTCGCCTTCCGCCAGCTGCCGTTTCACGCCGAACAACATGATGTGGTTTCCGCCGGGTATCAATGCCGCCTCGCCTTGCGCCGGAACCATCACGCCTTCGATCTTCTCCATCTCCATCATGTCGTCGACCTGGCGCATGGTGTGCAGTTCCGCGTACTCCGCGGCCGGCGTCTCCACGGCCAGCAGTTCCCGGGGCTGGTCCGACCGGTTCCGGATCACCAGGTAGGCCCCGGTAACGTCCCTGTCCGGCGGCGTGGCCCGTACCCACGCGCCGTCGATCTCCATATCGTACGCCGGCTGGCATCCGGTCGTGATGATCACCATCAGTATCCAGATACCTATAACACATCCATGAATAGTCTTGATCGTCATATTGAGTACCAGGGTTAAGGTTAAGGCGCGTCCGCGGGCGACTCATAGAATGACGGCGCGTCTGAGGGCGGCTGAAGAGAAGCCACGTACATGGCGATCTTGAAGCGCTCTTCGTCCTTGATATGGGGAAAGGGTACCATGGACGGGCTGTCGGGCATGCCGTCCCTGAGCGTACGGGCGATCGTGACCACGTCGCGGCCGATGCGGTAGGCCCCCGGGTCCCGGAAATCGCGGGGCGGGGGTTTCAGCGTGTAGGAAATCGGTCCGTCGCCATGACCGTCCATACCGTGGCACACGGTGCAGCCGTACCGGACATACAGCGCCTTTCCATCCTGCACGAACTCCCAGGGGATCTCGTGGAAGCCGATCGTCCCCGGCGTGACCGTGCCTTCGACCAGCTGGGCCAGGAACGCCCGGGCAACGGCCTCCCTGTCATCCGGGTCCGCTGGCTCCGTGTCCGAACCGGACGAGCCGCATCCAGTGTAAAGGAGCAGCAGCACGACGACGAACCACATGCCGGCGGCGAACCATGGACCGCCCCGATGCCATCTGCCGCCCCAGCGCCGCATGCCGCCCCTAAGCCGAAGCGCCCGTGACAGTTTCAACCACGTAGTCCCAACTGAAAACATGTTTCTATCCTATGGGAAACCCGCTTCCCTGTCAACGACTACCGCCTTCGTATTCACCACTGGATCGGGCGGTCCGAGGCGCCGGAAGAGGATGGTCCAGGACGGCGGGAGATGATGGTCAGGGGCACCAGGAGACGATGGTCCTATCCCCTGCAATTCAATTGACGATGCATGAGGGGGTGCATACATTCCCGTCGTCTTCAACGCCCCATCCCACCCACGGCCGGACCGGGCACGCACCGCAACCGGGGAGACACCTTGCGAAGCTTCAGGGAATCGCTGTCGATCTATTTCGAGCGCCGCATGGCCCGCATCCTGCTGCTCGGGATCATCAGCGGATTCCCCTGGGTGCTCATCGGCAGTTGCCTCAATCTCTGGTTGAAAGAAGACGGGCTTTCCCGCACGGCCATTGGCTGGGCCAGCCTGATCTTCGGCGTGTATGCCTTCAACTTCCTCTGGGCGCCGCTGATCGACCGCATACGGTTGCCGCTGCTGACCGGATGGCTCGGTCACCGGCGGGCCTGGATCGTTACGCTTCAGGCCGTCATCCTGGCCTGCCTGGTGCTCTGGAGCCTCGCCCAGCCGACGGCGGACCTCAGCGTTGTCGTGGCTATCGGTCTCGTCATCGCCATCGCGTCCGCCACCCAGGACATCGCGATTGACGCGCTGCGCATCGAGCAGATCGGCACCTCGGAATCCGAATCCATGGCCGCCGGCGCGGCCACGGCCGTCGTCGGTTGGTGGACGGGGTTCAAACTGGGCGGCGTGATCGCCCTGGAGACCGCGCAGGCCTTGCAGAACGCCGGCGTCGAAGACTACTGGCAGACCACCTTTCTCTGTCTCGGGGCGGTGGTTATTCTCTGCAACATCGGCCTCGCCTTCGTCCGGGAGTCCACCGCCGCCGATCGCATCGCGGCGCAGGCCGAGGACGACGAACGGATCGCCGCCGGCCTGGCGCTGCCGAGCGGATTCGGGCGCGTCGTCGCCTGGTTCGCGGGTACTGTGGCCAATCCGTTGACGAGCTTTTTCTGGCGCAACGGATTCGCCATCGCCGCCGCCGTGCTCGGTTTCGTCTTCCTGTTCAAGATCGGCGAAGCGTTCCTGGGCCGCATGTCCCTCATCTTCTACCGGGAGATCGGATTTACCCTGTCGGACATCGCCCTCTATTCCAAGGGGCTGGGATGGGTCGTCACCGTAGCCTTCACCGTGCTGGGTGGTTTCTTCGCCATACGGGTCGGACTGGTGCCGGCCATGTTCTTGGCGGGGACCGCCATGGCGGCCACCAATCTGCTGTTCGCCACCCTGGCCTGGACGGGCAAGTCCGAGTTGATGTTCGCGACCGCCGTCGTGGCGGACGATATTACGGGTGCTTTCGCGACAGTCATATTCGTCGCCTTTATCTCGATGCTCGTCGACCGGACCTATACGGCCACGCAGTACGCGCTGCTCGCCTCGATCGGAACGGCGGGACGAACCCTCTTCGCGGCGTCCTCCGGCGCGATGGTCGACTGGCTCGATGGCGACTGGGGGACCTTTTTCGTCATCACGGCGCTGATGGTCGTCCCCTCTCTCGCATGTCTCTGGGCCATCCGGACCAAACTGAGGGACCTGCTCGCCGGCAAGCGCGTTCGGATTTTCGGCAAGACCATGCAGGAAGAACCCGAAGAAGCGACCTGATCACCCAACCATGGAGGACATACATGTACATCGGAACGCAGACCCGGTGCAGAAATGACACGGACATCGAGGTCCTGGCCCAGCTGGGCGTATTCAACGTGGACCAGACGCCGTCGGAGCCCTGGGCCGAGTGGACGACCGACCTGCTGAAAGCCCAGCGCGAGCGGTTCGACCGGTACGGGATAAACCTCGAGATGATCCATATCCCCCTGGGCTCCGCGAGTGCCTTCCACAACGAGGCCGGCGCTATTTTCCTGGGCAAGAGCGATGCGCGGGACCGCGCGCTGGACCGCATGTGCGAGACCGTGCGCATGGCTTCGGAGGCCGGGATTCGGGGACTGAACTATAACATCACCCTGCTGGGCCACCTGCGTACCGAGCCCAGTTACGGCCGCGGCGGCGCGAAGCTGTCGACCTTCGACTACGACAAGCTGGACCAGTCACGGCCTGAATTCGAAGGCGGTCCCGCCGACGAGGACGAGATGTGGGAACGCATCGACCACTGGCTGAAGACGATCATCCCCGTGGCCGAGGAATACAAGGTACAGATGGCCTGCCACCCGTCAGACCCGGGCATCGGGCACGGCCGGACGTACCGTGGTGTCGCCCGCGTGCTGGGCATGTCGGACGGTTTCAAGAAGCTGATCGACCTGTACGACAGTCCCTACAACGGGCTGAACTTCTGCCAGGGCTGCATGTCGGAGAGCCTGGAGAACCCCGCGGAGGAGATCCACGACGTAATCCGCTACTTCGGCACCCGTAAGAAGATCTTCAACGTCCACTTCCGGAACATCAAGGGACGGCTGAACAAATTCGTGGAGGTCTTCCCCGACGAGGGCGACGTCGACATGCTGAAGGCGATGCGTACCTACAAGGAAGTGGGATACGAGTACATGATCATGCCGGACCACGTACCCGGGATTTCGGGGCCCGAAGCGGGCCAGGTGGGGTTCGCCTACGCCTACGGGTACATCCACGCGGCGATCCAGGCGGCAAATGCCGCGGACTAGATCGGATTAGCGAGCCGGGGTGGCCTGCGCGGCGCTGTAGGTCCGCAGCCCGTCATCTCCGATCGGTTCCAGGGGCGTGAAGTCCCGGTTGTTCTGGTACCAGGGCCTGACCTCGCGCGTGCAGGCATTGCCGACGGCGTTGTAGATCAGGTAGAAGATGGCTCGCCGCCAGGGCGAGACGTTGTCCGCAGATCCGTGGACGATGTTGCTGTGGATCAGGGCGACCGAACCCGCCGGACCGATCAGCGGTTCGATGCCGTTCTCGTCGGCCAGTTGCTGCAGCGTCGACTGGTCGATATGGAAAAGATCGTAGCCTCGGCCCTTCGCGTCCTCGTGCAGTTCCGAGTCCAGCAGGCCCCACCTGTGCGAACCCGGAATGATCAGGAGAGGCGAGGTGACGGGCGTGCAGTCGTCGATGAACACCGACGCCATGATGCAATTCGGCTCGGGCATGCCGTCGACCTTGTACCATGACGGGAAATCCTGGTGCCAGGTCCACGACGCCCCGCTCCCGAAGCCCTGCTTGGGGTTCATCCGGGTCTGGTGAAGGTAGACCTCGTCCCCCAGCAACTGGCGGACCGGGTCCATCAGGCGGGGAAGCCGCGCCAATCGTTCGAAGGGCTCGGAGTAGGTATGGGCCCCAAAAGCCAGCCGGGCGGCCGTGGGGTCGTCCTTCTCCCGCACCACCTCCGGTCCTTCCCGGCTGAGCACGTCCGGCACCGCGTCCCTAAGCGTCCTCATTTCCTCTTCATCGAGCAAACCTGCGAAGAACAGGTAACCCGATTCGCGGAACGCGGCGATCTGCTGGTCATTGAGCGTCATACTTTACCCTTCTTCCTTCTGCCGCTCCAACTTCCTTTCTTCCACCCGCTCCATCAAGCGTTCCATCGTCGGCGCGGGGATCTTCGATTTGTCATAGACGTACGACAGGGGTACCAGCCGGGCGCCGTCGGCGTTGGCCACGGCGTAACTGTCCCGTCCGGGAAAGTACTCCAGGTATTCATCCGGCATCTGGTACATGGTCGCCCCGCCGAACCGGCCGTCCTTGGCCACGGCATAGAAGTTCAGGCTGAACATGGGCCGGCCGTCGTCCGTCAGGAGGCGGTCCTCCGTCATGGCCACGGCCCGTTCGAGCGTAGCCAGGCAGGCTTCCTGGGGCGATTTGCCCTGCCGCATGAACTCCACGATGAGAAAAGCGCCGCAGACCTTGATGTTCGCCTCGCCACGCCCCGTGGAACCGGCGGCGCCCACTTCGTTGTCGCAGTACTGTCCCGTGCCGATGATGGGGCTGTCGCCCACGCGGCCGGGGATCTTCCAGGACAGGCCGCTCGTGGTCGTCACGCTGCCGATATCGCCGTTGGCGTCCACGCCGCACATGTTGATCGTGCCGCCCGGACGGTCGATCACGATATCGTCCTCGTGGTCGAGCCAGTCGTCGTCCGGGTTGAGCTGGGACCGCCAGCGCAGCCAGTCCTGCCTGCTCTCCTCGGACAACAGGTTCTGCTCCTTGAAACCCATGCCCAGGGCGAAGCGCTTCGCGCCCTTTCCGACCAGCATGATGTGATCGGTGTAATCCATGATCGCCTTGGCCACCAGCGACGCCGAGGCGATGTCCTCCAGCGCGGCGACCGAGCCGGCCCGCCGGGTGGGTCCGTGCATGACCGAAGCGTCCAGGGTGACAACGCCGTCCGCGTTCGGACGCCCGCCCAATCCTACAGACTGGTCGTTCGGATCCAGCTCCTGGATATTCACGCCGGCGATGACCGCGTCGAGCGGGTCGGCCTGGTCGTTCGTCATCATCTCGTAGGCCTTCCTGACCCCGCGAATCCCGTTGCGAGACGATACAATGGTCGGCGGCGCGGGTGCGCCGTGGTTGGTGGGTAAGGGTGCGGCGTGGGCCTTCGCGGACGCGGCATGACCAGCGGCGACGCCGGTCAGCGCGAGGGCGGAGGTTTCCAGAAAAGCGCGGCGGGTAACTGGCATGGGTGGACCTCATTGTTTTTTAGGATGAGCGTGCTGGGAGTGCGAAAGTCAGGCCGGTATTATAAATCGGCCAGCGTGTCCAAGACAAGGAAAAGAAGCGATCCTGGATCAATCAGCCGTAATACCGATCGTCACGCAGCCATATCGATGACGAATACTGTGTCGTCTGACGAGGACGAAATACGGTGGATCGACGAGTTTTGCGAGCACGAAAGAGCCGAGGTCGGTGAGTCGGGAAGACGCACGTGCTTACCGAGTGTTGTCAGGAGGCCGTCTGGCTACATGAGCCGAATGGGCGTATGCGGCGTGAGGTCCGGAAGGATTTGTCTTGTCTTTGGGGAGTTATACGCTTTTAGACTTGAGAGGATCAACTCGACATTTGGTACAACCTGAAACGCGACACCGTCTACATGACGACCGGGTACCGAACAGCGTTGATTCCGCCGAACGCTTGTTCAGGTAGGATCCGATTCAATTTGAACACTGGAATGTGGAACGTGTAGGCGGTTTCCCGACTAAGAAGACGGGGGACAAGGGCGTGGACGGCGTGATGTATTGCGACCTCGATGATGGCGATATGGGCAAGGTAATATCCAGCGTGAAGGGCGGAAACATCCGACCGTCCGATGTTCGAGACCTGAAAGGCACGCGGTCGGTCGATGACCTGGCGCACCTGGCCGGGTTCATTTGCCTGAAAGAACCGACAAAGGTGATGCGTCAAGCGGCGGACGACGCCGGTACGTAGCAGTACAAGGGCGACAGTTACGAAAGGGTGCAGATTCTCACTGTACCGGAGATCGTGGAAGAAAAGCGCCTTTTCCGCACACCCACTCTGGTACAGTACCGAGACGATCATTTGCAACAGACGCTTGGTTTATAATGGAGATACCCGTTTTCCGTTTCCCAGGTCATCCTGGAAACGTGAACGATAGCCCTGCCGTAATCGGAATCCACTGCGTGGATGAACCGAAATGATCCAGGGCGTGATTGTATCGGGTATCCACAATAAGGCTCACTGTTTCGGTTACGGCGTACTTCATGCCGATTCCGACCAGGAAGCTGAACGAGTTTTCCGAATCACTCGCGTTAACGTTAATCCCCCCAAAGGACCTGCTGGTCTGTCCGGTCCCACGCGTTAATCCGAGGCCGAGGTGAAGGTATGCTCTCGCCGGGTTCTCTCTCGGGGTCTGGAGTCTGGCGCCCACGTTGACGCCTGTCAGTTTTACAGTGGCATCCACGCCCGATGGGATGCCCACGTCGTCATCCGGCTTGTATTGACTGTACTGGCCTTCCAGTACGATGGCGGCGGATTCGCTAATATCTAAGGACACGCCCGCAACGATGGCCGGACCTATCTTCGCATTATCCAACCCGTCGCCCATAGGCAGTCCAAGTCCGCCGCCCACATTGATCGAAACCATATTCTGTGAATGTGCGGACACAGGAAACAACAACAGCGCGGAAAGAATCGCTATACGGATTATCATCACGTTTTCCTTTACGAGGGATGAAGGGAGACTGACCTAAGGAATAGGCGGAAACTACAGAAACCAGCACTGTTCTTAGCCAGTAACTTTTAATCACACATATAGCGTCCAACTAAGTCCAAAAGCGTATAGTTCCGTTCTTTGGGGAGTTCAAATTGAACTGAACAACAACATTAAAGCCGGGCGCGAATTCCAACCCAGAGGGTTTGTCCCGAATGTTCATTATACACTACGTTCAACATCGGAGATAACCTTATCCCGCTGGTGCTCGTGCTGGAGATTTCCTTCCATTGGTCTCTTTTTACTACTGCGCCGATCGTCATGCCAATTAACCCACTGAATAATCCAGAATAGCCAGCGATTACGGCGGTAGATTGGAGTCTCTCTTTGGTACCACAGAAGAAAGAAATAAAACCGCAGTCTTCTTCTGCCAGCAAACCTGCTGCTATCCCGACCGCTGTTCCTGCCCCGCCGCCTATCAGAAACCCGCGTTTCTTATAGGTCCGCTTCCCCATGTAGCGTTCCAGCAACACGATGTCTTCCCGCGGCACCGACAGCAAGTTACTGTCCGTCAGCCTCAACTGTAAGCTGTCCGAAGGACTCTCCTGTACATATCCATCGAAACGGGCTTCTGGTGGCGAAGTAGTAACCCTCACCCGTTCTCCCAAACTCTGAGCTGTTGCAACCGATGATACAACGCATAAAACCACCAACATGCAAAGACGGATTGACCAGTGCATAGGGAAGCCCCTGTCACGGACGTCGTTTGATTCAGTATTTAATCAGCGGGTTACGAGGGGTGGCGGTCTGTACGAGACCTTGGATATTTCAATAAATGACACAGTTGCATAAATGTCAACATTTTTCGGGGATTGGAATGAAAGTGAACGGCAGAGGTCAGTGCGTGTCCCAGGCCTGGTGCAACACCTCGTACAGCATTACGCCCGCGGCCACGGACAGGTTCAGCGAATCGGCCCGGCCGGCCATGGGGATTCGTACGACCGTGTCGCAGGCCTCCAATGCTTCATTGGAGAGCCCGTGCTGCTCGCCTCCCAGGCACAGGAGGAGGGGTGGGGCGTAGGTCGCGGACCGGAAGTCGGCCGGCGCGGCGTCCGAAGTGCCGATCATCGGGATATTGATCTGGCGCTTCCACTGGATCAGTGATTCGAGCGAGGAACGGACAATCTGCTGCGAAAAGACGGCGCCCATACTTCCGCGGACGGCTTCCGGATCGTAGGGATCCGTCGTGGCGCCCAGCAAGATGACGCCGGCCCCGCCTACCGCTTCACTCGTCCGCAGGATCGAACCCAGGTTGCCCGGGCTGCCCACGTCTTCGAGGACCACCCAGCCCAGAGTGGCGGCTGCGGCGGCATCGTTTGGGGAAGAACCGCCGCCTTCCAGCCCCACCCCCGTGTCGTCCAGGGCGGTCCATCGCTGCCTGGCGACGACCCCGATGCCCGAAGGTCCGTCCTTTCCGGACAAGGATCGAAAGACCTCGGCGCCGACCTTCAGGATTTCGACGCCCTCTTCCCTGGCCCGGCGCACCGTGTCTCGTCCGAAATCGCTTCGAAGCAGTTCCGGCGCGACGACGAGGGTTTCGATGTCCGTCCCGGTCTGGACCGCCTCGCCGACGAGCCGGATGCCTTCTGCGAAGAACAACCCGGTTTCCTGCCGCCGCTTGCGCCGTGAGAGCGCGCGTATCGCCTTGATCCGGGGATTCTGCAGACTGGTAATGGCCATGATTGACAACCGTACAGGAGTACCTGGACAGCGTCAAGCCTATCTTCCGGATCTTCAGATGCCGCGCGCCCGCGCCACGGCCCCGCATGCCCGGGCCACAACTTCACGCGCTCGCGCCCCGGCTCCACGCACCCGTGCCGCGGACAATCACCTTGACACAGGCTTTCGACCGGCTATACCCTTTCCCTTCACCGGTCGTCCCCGATAACCGACTGCGAAACATCTGCTTTGCGCCGGCCCGAAAGGCTCCTCCATGTCGGTCACCTCGCCGGAAGCAGCCCGGGAAGCCCATCGCGTATCTACGCCGAGGGAGATGGTCACGCCCCGCGCCGTGGCCGTCGGCATGGCCTGCTCGCTGATCCTGGGCGTCGCCGATCCCTACTCCAACATGATCATCCAGGGTTCGTACCTGGGCAGCAACTTCACGCCCATCGGCGTGGTCTTCCTATTTGCCGTCCTCGTCGGCATCGTCAACACGCTGCTGCGCACATGGACCCCGGCCTACGCCCTTACGCAGGGCGAACTGGCCGTCGTCTACATCATGTCGCTCATCGCGTCGGCCATCCCGTCGTATGGACTGACCGAGGTCCTGCTTCCCGCCATGGCGTCCATGTACTACGCCACGCCGGAAAACCGCTGGATCGAGACCATAACCCCCCACGTCGAGCCCTGGCTGCTGCCCCAGGATTCCGAGGCCGTACGATCGTTCTTCGAAGGCCTTCCACGGGGCGGGGCCATCCCGTGGGGCGAGTGGGCCGGGCCCCTCGCCGCCTGGCTCAGCTTCGTCCTGGTGCTGTACTTCGTGGTGTTCTGCATCACGGTCATCCTGCGCAAGCAGTGGGTAGAGCGGGAACGCCTGGTCTTTCCCCTGGTCAAGCTGCCGGCCGAGATGATCGATCCGGGCGAAGACGGCGCCCGTTCCCGCCTGGCGCCGTTCTTCCGGAACCGGATGATGTGGGCGGGTTTCGCCATACCCTTCCTGATCAACGCCTGGAACGCCGTACACAATTACATCTACTTTTTCCCCACCATCTACTTCCAGGAGACGATCAGTCTCTTCGGCAACCAGCTGGTGCTGCCCATAAACCTGTCCTTCCCGCTGGTGGGTTTCGCCTATCTGCTCAGCCTCGAGATCTCCTTCAGCCTCTGGCTCTTCTTCCTCATCGGCCGGTTTCAGAACCTGGCGAACGCGAGCTTCGGCATCGACCTGGCGGGCAGTACGACGCTGCCCGGTGAGTACCAGATGTTCGGCGCCCTGCTGGTCCTCGCCCTCTTCAGTCTCTGGCTGGCCCGGGCCCATATCCGCGAGATCCTGGGCAAGGCGTTTCGCGGCGGAGCCACGCCGGACGATGCCAACGAACCCCTCTCCTACCGGTTCACCGTGATCGGCGGCGGACTGGGCGTACTGTTCCTGCTCGGATGGCTGTGGATGATCGGCCTGACCGCCTGGCTGGCCATCATACTGCTGATCCTCGTGCTGGCGGTCTACGTGGGTTTCGCGCGGATCGTGGCCGAAGGAGGCGTCCTCTTCGCGGAGACCTTCAATCCACAGGAATTCATGATCCACGGGTTCACCGGGCCCGTCCTCGGCGCGCGCAACCTGGTCGCCATCGGGCTGACCAAGTTCTGGTTCACCCACACCCGCACGCTCATCATGCCCTCCATGGCCAACGGCCTGAAGCTGGCCGATACCGCGGGGCTCCGGAACCAGCGCTGGCTCACCGCGGCCATCGGCCTGGCCATAATCTGCAGCCTGGCCAGTTCGATCTACACGGTCATGTACCTGGCCTACGAATACGGGGGCATCAATCTCAACTGGCAGTTCTTCGGGGAGCTCCAGCAAACCCGGTTCAACTACTACGCGACCACCATCACCGCCACGTCCGAACCCGCCGGCCGGTGGTTCTTCTTCGGACTGGGCGCCGCCATCATGTGGGCGTTGATGTTCCTGCGGCAGAAGTTCATCTGGTGGCCCCTTCATTTCATCGGGTTTCCCGTAGGCGCCTCCGCACCGCTCCTCACCGCCTGGTTCTCCATATTCCTGGCCTGGATGGTCAAGGGGCTCATCCTCAAGTTCGGCGGGATCGACATCTACCGCAAGATGCTGCCCTTCTTCCTGGGCTTGATCCTCGGCGAGTTCGTCAGCGCCGGACTATGGGTCATCATAGATGGTTTGACGGGGGTAACGGGCCATATCATATTCAACTGAGAACCGGGTGAATCGACACGAATCGACGCAAACCGGGAACCACGAATGAGCAGCACCTGTGAACAGTCCGTCCTGTGGACCAGCGGCACGGTCGGTTACGATACCTACCGCATACCCGCGATCATCGTGACGGTCCGGGGAACGGTCCTCGCCTTCTGCGAAGGCCGCAAGGCCAGCCGGAGCGATACGGGCGACATCGACCTGCTGGTGAAGCGCAGCGAGGACGGCGGGCATACCTGGTCGGACCAGAAATTGGTCTGGGGGGACGCGGGAAACACATGCGGCAATCCCTGTCCCGTGGTCGACCGTGAGACCGGGGCCGTCTGGCTGACGATGACCCACAACCTGGGCATCGACCACGAACCCCGGATCATCGACGGGACGAGCAAGGGCACCCGGACCGTGTGGGTCACGGCAAGCGAGGACGACGGACGCACCTGGCGCGCGCCGCGGGACATTACCGCCACCGCCAAGCGACCGGACTGGACGTGGTACGCCACCGGGCCGGGCAACGGCATCCAGCTCTCCTCGGGCCGGCTTTTGATTCCCTGCGATCATATCGAGGCCGACACGAAGCGTTACTACTCCCATGTCGTCTACAGCGACGACCACGGGGAAACCTGGCAATTGGGCGGTTCCACGCTGGTGGACCAGGTCAACGAATGCTGCGTCGTCGAGCTGGAGAACGGTGACGTGCTGCTCAACACGCGGAACTACGACCGGACCCGGCGCACCCGGCAGGTCACCGTCAGCGGCGACGGCGGGATGACCTGGCGGGACCAGCGCCACGACGAAACCCTGATCGAACCGATCTGCCAGGCGGCCCTCGTCCGGTATCCCGACAAGGGCGACCGGCTGCTGTTCGCGAATCCGGCCAGCCGGGAGGAGCGGCGCAACCTGACCGTGCGTCTCTCCGGCAACGGAGGAGGCGACTGGCTCCACAGCCAAGTGCTGCATCCGGGACCGGCCGCCTATTCATCCCTGGCCGTGCTTCCGGACGGGACCGCCGCCTGCCTGTACGAGCGCGGAGAAGACCATCCCTACGAGACGATCACCCTTGCCCGGTTCGACCTGGCATGGTTGATGGATGGGTGAAAGCAGACAACCGATATCCGGAGACCGCACATGAAGGGCATCATACTCGCGGGCGGCCACGGGTTGCGCCTCTACCCGCAGACCCTGGCCATTTCCAAGCAGATCATCCCCATCTTCGACAAGCCGATGATCTACTACCCGCTGTCCGTCCTCATGATGGCGGGCATCCGGGACATCCTGGTCATCTCATCCCCGGACCACATCGACCTGTACCGGCGGCTCTTCGGAGACGGAAGCGCCCTTGGCATGCGTTTCGACTATGCCGTGCAGCCCGCGCCGGAGGGGGTGGCGCAGGCCTTTCTGATCGGCGAGTCGTTCATCGGAGATGATCCCTGCGCGCTGATTTTCGGCGACAACTTCTTCTATGGAAGCAGCCTGCCTTCGCTGGTCGAGCGGGCCGCGATGCACAGGGAAGGAGGACTCGTCTTCGCCTGCTACGTCAAGGAGCCCGAACGGTACGGGGTGGTCGAATTCGACGAGCGTCAACGGGCCGTCAACATCGAGGAGAAGCCCCGCCATCCCCGGTCCAACTACGCCGTCACGGGCATGTACTTCTACGACAACGAAGTCGTGTCCATCGCGAAGACCCTGCGTCCATCGGGACGGGGCGAGCTCGAGATCACCGACGTGAACAACATCTATCTGCGCAGGGGCATGCTGAAGGTGGAGCGCTTCGACGAAGGGATCGTCTGGATGGACACCGGTACGCCGGAAAGCCTGCTGGAGGCGAGCAATTTCGTCCAGGCCGTCGAGCACCGGCAGGGGTTGAAGATCGGATGCGTGGAGGAGATCGCCTATCGCAAGGGCTTCATCGACCGGGACCAGGTGCTGAGGATCGGCAACCTGGTGGAAGACAACCCGTACTGCGAGTACCTGCGGCGGTTAGTCGGCCCGGACGGTCCGGGCGATCCGCTGGAGTGAGGATTCCGGTCGGCCCGCGACCGTCCCGAGTGGAAAGTAGCCGTCCCGAGTGGAGAGTGGCCGTCCCGAGTGGACAGCGGCCGTCCCGAGCAGTCCCGGTTACTTCGCCTGGACCGTCTGCCGCTTCAGCCGGACGCCGGTCAGGACCGCGCCGTCGAGCAGGGCGCTGCGCATCTCCGTCTCGTACATATGGGCATGGGACAGGTTGGCGTTTCGCAGGTCCACCCCCGTCAGGTCCGCCTCACCGAAGAGACACCAGGTCATGTCGGCGCCTTCGAAACTCGTGGCCGCGGCAAAGGGATCGTCGGACTGGAACCTGGGCACGCCGATCCGGGCCGCGCGCAGGTCCGCCTTTCTGAAACTGGCGCCCGTTGCGGTCGCTCCGTTGAGAAACGCGCCGACCATGTGGGCGCCGTCGAAGCGGGCTCCCACGATGTGGGCGCCGATCAGCACCGCCCGCTCGAGCTTCGCCCCCGTTAGATCCGCGCCGTTCATCTTCGCGTCGCGGAACTCCGACTCGGTCAGGTCGGCGTGGGTAAAATCGGTTCCTTCGAGGTTGGCGTCCCGGAAATCGACGCGGGGCAGAATGGCCTCCGAAAGATCCAGGCCGCCCAGGTCCACCCCCATGAGATCGCCCGTGTCCGCCGCCCGGGCCAGCACCTGTTCCCTGTTCAGTTTCTCCATCATCTCCCCTATCGCACGTGGTTCTTCAACGTGCCGATGCCTTCCACCCAGGTTTCCATGTAGTCGCCGGCCTTGAGCAGGATCTTCGGATCGCGGAACACGCCCACGCCCGCGGGCGTACCGGTCGAGATCACGTCGCCCGGCAGCAGGGTCATGGCGCTCGAAATGCGCGACACCAGCGTGGGCACGTTGAAGATGAGGTTGTCCGTGTTGCTGTCCTGCAGCACCGTCCCGTTCAGCGTCAGTTTCACGGCGAGCGCATTCGGATCGGGAATCTCGTCCTTCGTCACCAGCCACGGGCCCATGGGGCAGAACGTGTCGTAGCTCTTGCCCTGGTGCCACTGCTGCTGCCGGAACTGGATATCGCGGGCGCTGACGTCGTTGGCCACGGTGTATCCTGCGATGTAGTCGTAGGCGTCCGCTTCGGAGACGGCCGTCGCGGTCCTGCCGATCACCACGGCGAGCTCCACCTCGTAGTCCACCTGCTCGCTTTCGACCGGCAGCACCACGTCGTCGTAGGGACCCACCACGGACGAAGTGGCCTTGGAGAAGAGCAGCGGATGCTCGGGCAGCGGCACGTTCTGCTCCGTCGCGTGATCGAGGTAGTTGAGCCCGACGCACACGATCTTGGGCGGACGGGGCAGGGGAGAAGCCAACCGCGCGCCTTCCAGGGGCGTCCTCGCGCCGGCGCCGTTTTCCACCGCACGGGTCGCCGCTTCTACGGCATCTGCTTCCAGCACGCCCAGCACGGTGCCGGGCAGGGACGCGTCGGCCGACTTAAGGTCGATGATCTCGCCGCCGGCGACCGCGCCTATCCGTTCCTGCCCGCTTTCTCCATAGGTCACAAGTTTCATGTCAGACTCCTCTATCGGATCATTCCCGTCGGGTTTGACGTTTCACATTCCGTCGAATGATTCACGTTCGATGTTCTTTCCATTCCGGGTTCACACAGTTCGGCGGGTCCACCCCGCTGACCATGGCAATCAGGTTGGCCGCGGCCGTGTTGCCCATCTTGACGCGCGTGGCGACCGTCCCGCTGCCGACGTGGGGCAGCATGACGACGTTTTCCAGGTCTGCCAGCCCCGATTCCAGCTCCGGCTCCCGCTCGAAGACGTCGAGTCCCGCGCCGGCGATGACGCCTTCGCGCAGTGCCCGTACCAGGGCCTTCTCGTCGACTACGGGTCCACGGGTCGTATTGATGAGGTAGGCCGTGGGCTTCATCAGGTCCAGTTCGCGTTCGCTGATGAGGTAGGTGGTCTCGGGCGTGAGCGGCACGTGCAGCGACACGAAATCCGATTCCCGGAGCAGGTCGTCCAGCGAGAGATACCTTGCGCCCGTGCACTCGATGGTCGCGTTGCGCCTGCGGCTCGTATAGACGACGGGCATGGAAAACCCGGCGGCTCGCCTGGCCGTGGCCGTACCGATGCGGCCTCCGCCAATGATGCCCAGCGTCTTGCCCGTGACGTCGCTGCCCAGCATCAGCAGGGGCCCCCATCCCGTGAATCGGCCGTCGCGCACGAACCGGTCGCCTTCCGCGACCCGCCGGGCCGTGGCGAAAATGAGCGCCCAGGCGATGTCGGCGGTCGTATCGGTCAGCACGCCCGGGGTATTGGACACCGGAATGCCACGTCGCGTGCAGGCGTCCACGTCGACGTTGTTGTACCCGACCGCGTACATGGCTATGCCCTTCAGGCCCGAAGCGATGTCCAGGACCTCGTCGTCGATGTCCTCGGTCAGCAAGCAGAGCAGCCCGTCGCGACCACGGACCGCCTCGAGGAACTCCCCGCGGGTCATCGCCCGGTCATGGGGGTTGACGTCCACGACGTCGCAGGCCGCATCCAGCATCCGGATCGACTCGTCGGGAATGCGTCGGGTAACGAGTACGTTAGCGCTCACCGGATTCGGATTCCTCTTTCCATCTTCGCAGGGCCTCTTCGTAATCGCTCCGGTGGTCCAGGTCGATAAGTACCGCATCCGTGTCCACCGGTACAGTGCGGACGCTGCCTGAGTGCCGGTCCCGCAGCGCTTTCAAACCGCCCGGCATGGATTCGAACAGGATTTCCTCGCGGTACGCGGACGACAGGATCATGGGATGTCCCCGCTTCCCGTCGTGCACCGGGAGTACCATGCCTTCGGGACGTCCCTCGTATTCGTCGATCAAACGGTTCACGATCCCGGTCGTGACCAGGGGCTGATCGCCAAGGGCAATCATGATGGCCTGATCAGGTTCGATGTACGCCAGGCCGCACCGGATCGAGGAAAGCATGTCGCCTTTCGGGTCCGGGTTGTACGCGAGGCGGACCGGCAACCCGGAGATCCGCTTTACGATGTCCATGGCGCGATAGCCCAGCACGACGACGACTTCCTTCCCCAGGCGCGAACGCGTCAGTGTGCGGATCACCTGTTCGATCAGCGTGACGCGACCGAAGGGCAGCAACTGCTTCGGCGTCCCCATGCGCTCGGAACGGCCGGCGGCGAGCACGAGACCCGTAATCATCGGATCGGCCGGACCGCCGCCCACGTTCCGGCCTTCTGAAGGTTTGCCGACCACGGTCCGCCTGTCAATCGTCCGCGTGCGCAGCGTCTATGAAATACACCTTGTCGCGATCGTACCATTGCTGGTCCTCTTCCCGGAACCAGGTGTAGACGGTCTTCCCGTCGGGGCTGGCCGTGATGAAACGCTGTCCCATGTTCGTGATCGTGGATCCCATGACGATGTTCTTGGCCATGGCCGGCCGGGGATTCAACGGCGTGGACACGCTGGACAGTTCATCCTTGAATACATTTGCCAGCAGGCCGACGGCGATCAGCGTCAACACCACTTTCGTGTATCGATCGACTTTGATTTCCATGTGGCTTGGATCCTCCACGCAGGTAGGTGAACAACAGCCGAACAGGTCCTCCGATCAAGGCGTTCCGAGCACCTGTTCATACATTCGTTCCACGGAGAAGAGGCCGAACCTCGGGACGGTTTTCCTTCCGCGATTTTCGAATGCAGAATCGCGGTGAATCTATCCCTTTCCGCCGGTCCAAGTCAATCAAAAAATGCTTGACGCCGAACACGTGGAAGTGTATGCTCTACGCACTTTGAACGGCGTTGTAAGTCAGTTACATACATAGGGTTTAGCACGACGTAAACCAAACTGGTCCGTGCGTTGCAGAGTACACCGGGGAGCCCGTAATGGCCACTGAAATCATCATGCCCGTTCTCGGCATGACCATGGAATCCGGAATCATCGTGGAGTGGATGAAAGAGGAAGGCGATTCCGTCACGGAAGGCGAGGTGCTCTTCAACGTCGAAACGGACAAGAGCGTGATGGAAGTGGAGGCCAAGGCTACCGGTACGCTGCTCAAGATTCTGCATGGCCCGGGCGACGACGTGCCCATTCAGCAGGTCATCGGTTTCATCGGCGAAGCGGGCGAGGACATTGCCGAAGCGGTCGACGCGGGTGATCCCGGTGACGGTGACGCGGCTAAGACCGGCACTGCGACCGACTCGACGGAAAGCGCTACGACTGGCCTAGATGGTGCGACGACTGCCGGCGCAGCGGACGGCACAGCAAATGGTACTACTGGTGGCCAGGATGCCCGGTTGGCAGCCGGCGCCGGAACGCCCGGACCACCCGGCCGCGTGAAGATTTCCCCGAAGGCGCGGCGGCACGCACGCGACCTCGGCATCGCCATCGAGCACATTGCGGGGACGGGACCCGGCGGACGGATCGTATTCTCCGACGTGGAGGCCTTCGCCGCCCGGACTGCCGCAGCGGCACAAGCGCCGGCCGGGGCTCCTGCGACACCCACAGCCCCGACGACTCCCGCACCGGCCCCCGCCGCAGCCGGACCGGGTTTGAAACGCATCCAGCGCCGCGCCCCGCTCAGCGGACTGCGCAAGGTCGCCGCGACGCGACTGGCCGAAAGCGCGTCGACCATTCCCCACTTCTACCTCACCATGGACGTGGACATGACGCGCCTCACCGGGCTACGGGAACAGCTGATCGCCTATGGTGAGAAGCGCGGCCTGGCCAGAGTTTCCGTGAACGACCTGATCATCAAGGCCGCCGGCATCGCCCTGCGGTCCTTTCCCGCCGTCAACGCCTCCCTCGAAGGTGGGGAGGTCGTGGAATACGCCGATGTGAACGTGGGCTTCGCCGTCGCCCTCGACGACGGACTGGTCGTGCCCGTGGTGGCATCCGCCGATCAGAAATCGGTCTTCGACATCGCCGCCGCAACCCGATATCTGGGTGAGAAGGCCCGCGGAAAAGGCCTTGGTCCCGAAGACTATGGTTATGGTACCTTCACCATCTCCAATCTCGGGATGTTCGGCGTGGACCAGTTCACCGCCATCATCAACCCGCCGGAAGCAGCCATACTCGCCGTGGGGCGGGTCAAGGACACGCCCGTCGTGGTGGACGGCAAGGTCGAAATCAAGGCCATGATGTCGGCCACCCTGTCCTCCGACCACCGGCTCATCGACGGCGCGGTCGCCGGCCAATTCCTTGCCCACCTCAGGGAAATCCTCGAACAGCCGCTCGAACTGCTGATCGGGCAGGACGGCGCGTGAGCCATTCCCGCGACGAGCAATAGTATAGAAGTACCACATGACCAACGACCACCGGCACGATCAAGACCACACTCACCCGCCGCCGGATATCGAGTTGCGCGTGAAAGCGCTCGAATCGCTGCTCGTGGAGAAAGGCCTCGTCGATCCGGAAGCGCTGGACGCACTAGTCGACCTGTACCAGGACAAGATCGGCCCGGCGAACGGGAAACACGTCGTAGCCCGCGCATGGACGGATGAAGCGTTCAAACGCTGGCTGCTGGACGACCCGAATGCCGCCATCTCATCGATGGGCTACGTAGGGGCGCAGGGCGAGCAGATGCGTGTCGTGGAGAACACGGACGACGTGCACAACCTCGTGGTCTGTACGCTCTGCTCCTGCTACCCGTGGCCGCTCCTCGGCCTGCCCCCCGTCTGGTACAAGTCCGCGCCCTACAGAGCACAGGCCGTCGTGGATCCGCGCGGCGTGATGACACAGTTCGGTACGGAGGTTGCCGAACGAAAAGAAGTGCGCGTGTGGGATTCCACTTCCGAAATGCGCTACCTCGTGCTGCCGCAGCGTCCCGAAGGCACGGAGGGTTGGAGTGAGGAAGAACTCATGGAACTCGTTACGCGCAACGCCATGATCGGGGTCGAAGAGGCGTGCCGTCCGGACTCGGAGGTCCGCAAAGCATGAGCGGTGTACACGATATGGGCGGGATGCGGGGGTTCGGGCCGGTGCGGCCGGAACCGGAGTCCGAGGAGCCGGTCTTCCACGAGGAATGGGAGGGCCGGGTGTACGGAATCGTCCGGCTCATGGGACTTCTGGGACTGTGGAACATCGACATGTCGCGTCATAACAGGGAACAGTTGCCTCCCGCCGACTATCTCGCCAACTCCTACTATGAGAATTGGTTCGCGGGGATCAGGCAGCAACTGGTCAGGTCCGGTCTCGTTTCGAAGGATGAACTGCAGACGGGCCGGGCATCGACCTCCGTGCCGGAACGCATCATGGAGAAGGTTGCGCATGCCGAGCAGGTGCGTGCGGCCCCCTACATGACTTCGAGCTACGTCCGGCCTGCGTCTTCACCGCCCCGGTTCTCGCCGGGCGACCGCGTGCGCGCAATCAACTCCTATCCACCTGGGCACACCCGGGTACCGGGTTACGTTCGAGGCCACACCGGAATCGTTCGTGAGCACTACGGATCGCAGGTGTATCCGGACCTGAGCGCCCGGGGCGTGGACGAGGGAAGGCACCTCTACAGCGTACGCTTCGAGGGGCATGATCTGTGGGGGGAATCGGCAAACGCGAACAGCGCCGTATACGTCGACCTCTGGGAGACGTACCTGGAGCCTGCAAGATGACAGACCCACAACTGCCCGGCGGTACGTATGGGCCGGGGGACATCCTGCCGAGGGACATCCCGCTGGGGGACGATGGATCGCCGGTGTTTGCCGCGCCGTGGGAGGCATCGGCGTTTGCACTCGCGGTGCGTCTCTCCGGCGAAGGTCACTTCACGTGGGACGAGTGGACCGCCACGCTGAGCGAGGAGATACGGGCGGCACAGCGGGAGGGCGACCCCGACCTGGGCGATACCTATTACATGCACTGGCTCCGGGCCCTGGAGCGCCTCTGCGTAGAACGCGGGCTCGTGTCGCAGGAGGAGGCGTCCGACCGCAAGGACGCGTGGCAAAGGGCGTATCTCAAGACTCCGCACGGAAAACCGGTCGAACTGATATGATGATACCGCGCTGCATCGGACCATGGAATGAACCCTCAACGCCTCATTCAGGAGGTAACGGATTGTGATACGAGTCATGGCGGTATGCTGCATGGCCAGTCTGTGCTGGAACACGCAGGCCGCGCAGGACCAGTCGGACTCGCCGGAAGCGCTGCTCAACGCGTACTATGATCTCTGGCACCTGTTGGAACGCCAGCCAACCTCCGAAGAAGTCGACGCCCGGTCGCCCTATTCCGCCGGCAGATACCTGGAGGAATGGGACAACTGGGAGAACGTGCGCCTGGCGTTGGCGGAATACCTGTATCAGCAGGCCCTGATCGCGGCGTTACGGGAGGATGGGGAGACCGCTGCGGAATACTATCGAAAGTGCCTCGAAATAGATCCGGACCACCCGCAGGCGAGCGCGGCCTTCGGTATAGACCTGGACGAAGCCGCCCTGAAACGGGATGAGTTCACGGAGGAGAAGGCCGGACCCACCGCACTATCCTCCTTCCTTACGTTTCTGGCATTACTTGAGCGGGGTGATGAGCAGGCGGCCCGCAACAGCTTCCTTCTGGCCCAGAGTCAGAAAACGATGTACATCGCCTCGGAAATCGCAAAGCTCCAAGCCGTTTACGATAACGCGGTCGAGCTCTTCAACCAGGGCACCTACGGTGAAGCGGTAGAACAGTTTCGGATGCTGATCGAAATCCGGCCAAACCAGATCGGTTACGAGGAATTCTACCGTCCGAACGCCGGCAGCATACGGCAGTACCTGGCCGACGCCATATACCGGAACGAAACGGAACGGTCCGCCCGATTCGTAACCCGTTCGAAGGACGCGCGACTGGCGGTGTGGTATACCGGAAACTGGATGGCCCAGTTCGGCGAACTGGGCCTGGAGGCCACGAGATTGGCGCCAACCGGAGCCAGTCAGGCCCGCGTGCCGCTGCCGAATCTCAAGATGGCCGCCAGGTCCTACCTGGGCGGCGACCTGGGCGTTTCGGTCCGCGTAACGGGTTTACTCTGGGCGGGCGCCAGTTGGTCGCAATTCATGATTACGCCCCATGCCGAGTTCACGTTGAACAACCTGGACCTCACCCCCAAGGTACCTGGTGCACACATATCGGCATTATCCTTCTTTTCAGAAACTTCTACCATGGTCTCGCGGACAACCCGAATGTATCTGCAGGCCGGCGCGGGTCGCTATACCGCAAGTTTCCCAAGCGTTCTGTTGGGGAACATCGAACGCCCACCCAGGTTAATGGCCCACAGGAGCACGTCAATCGGCGGGTTCGTCGGCGGCGGGTGCGACGCGTGGTTTCTGGCCAGCGATACCGGGCTACTAGGCGTTCGACTGGATTTGAAGTACCATCGCATGAGCGGCGACGACCAGGATTCGAATCGTTCGATCACCCTGAGCGGGCTCCGGCTCGGCGCAGGTATCACTTACTCGAGATAGGCGCCGCAGGTAAATCCTTACTCCTGTCCACTCCTCACGGCGGAATTGGCACTGCCGAATCCCAAATAGCGAATTTGTTTCTAGATTTCCCTTTCGCTCACTGATGTAGACAGTGTTCGCGTTCTTCACCGTGATCTCAGCGCGCTCAGTCCGATTATGTCTCCTTTAGATATCCCTGACTCACCTCTCGACATAACACCTCAGTGGCTGAATGAAGCACTTTCTACAACGAACACGTTCTCGAATGCCGTAGTAACTTCACTTCAAATCGAACCGATTGCAAAGTTGACTTCTGTTGGACAGTTGGCACGCTTGCATCTTAAGCTCAGTCACCCTCGTTCAACACTGCCAAAAAAGCTGATTGCCAAACTACATGCACCGGATGAGATTCAACGTGCAAAAACGCGTCTGTACATGCCTGACAAGTCCGAGATTTCGTTTTACCGGCAACTTGCCGGCGAGATACCTCTTCGTACTCCCCACTGTTATTTCAGTGCTATGAATGTCAGCCTTGGTAAGTACATCAGGATTCTCGAAGACCTTGCTCCCGCTAAAGTAGGAAACCAAATCGACGGAAGTACAATGCAGGAAACTGCATCTGCTCTCCGCGAAATAGCCGGTTTTCACGCTTATTGGTGGAAAAACAAAAGACTTGGAACTTTTGATTGGCTGGCGAATTCGCAAATGGACTCCAAAACCACTACGGATTGGATCCTTAATCAGTATCGAGAAGCGTTTCCTGTCTTTGTTGGTAAACTTGGAACTTCGTTGACAGATTCAGTCAAGACATTCGGAGAACAATTGCCTGAGAGGTTAACGGGTAAAAACCAATTGGGTGAACTGCCGAGAACCATAATCCACGGAGATTTTCGCTTGGAGAACGTGTTTTTTGGTGATTCTCTTGGTGAATCGGGCCTTGCCGTGATTGACTGGCAGGATATATCGCGTGGAGAGGGTGTTTCGGATGTCGCATGGTTTATCGGTGGATGCCTCAAAAATACCCCAAATCGACAAAGAGAAGAACGACAACTCTTAAAAACCTACCATGAAACTCTGGTGGCAAATGGAGTTACTGGATACACCATGAATGTATGCTGGAATGACTATCGCCTCGCCATCAGGCGTTATTTTGTTCAAGCAGTACTTATGGTAGCTTCTTTAAATCCAGAAAATCTCCGAGAAAACAGACTAGCACGGGCAGTTTCCGAACGGTTTATTGCTGCTGTTATTGATTTGCGTTTAAACGAGGCGTAAGCTGATTCCGTCAGATTCGATATAGAGCACTCGATGCCAGAATCCGGACTCAAGGCCTTTCAAACCGTGCGAGCCACCGGACCGGAGCATACCTATCGCGGCGCCGTGGTCGGTTGCGGGAGGATGGGCAGCACCATCGACGACGAGCACGTCGGTCAGCCCCACTACCCGTGGCCATGGGCGCACGCCCCGGCCATGATCGAAGCCCGGGGGATCGATCTCGTGGCCGCCGCGGACGAGGACCCCGCCAAACTCGCGGATTTCAGGCGGCGCTGGGGCTGTGCGGCCCTGTACACCGACTACAAGGAGATGGTTGAGAAGGAAGCGATCGACGTGGTCTGCATGACCACCCGGCCCGAGCCGCGCGCGGAGATCACGGTGGGCCTGGCCGAACTGGGCGTGAAGGCCATCTTCGCCACGAAACCCATGTGCCGGACGCTGGCCGAGGCCGATGCCATGATCGAAGCCTGCGCCAGGCACGGCGTCATCCTCGCCATGGCCTGCCATCTCAACTGGTACGGCTACTATACGACGGCACGCAGGCTCATCGCCGAAGGCGCCATCGGCCCTTTGAAGACCATGGTCTGCCACAGCCCGTCGACGCTGTCCAACATCCAAAGCCACACCCTGGCCCTGCTGCGGCTCTTCGCCGGTGCGCCCGCGCAGTGGGTCGTCGGCCTGATCGACACGGACGAGCAGGCGCGATCCGATGCCGATATCCCGGGAACGGGGATCGTCGTGTACGAAAACGGGATTCGCACGATCCTGAACTCCCGGTCCGAATCGCACGTCTACTCCTGGTCCCTCGAGTTCATCGGCGAAACCGGCCGTATCGTTTCCCGAAACTCCCACGCACAGTTCGAGTTGTGGGCGCCTCATCCAGTGACCGGCGCGCCTGCCCAGACCCACCTGCCCGGACCGTGGCATCCCCGGAGTTCCATGGTCGATGCGATAGAGGGCGTCTGCCGTTCCATAGAAGCGGGATGGGAGACGACTTGTCCGGGCGAGTTCGGCCGCGAAGCCCTCGAAATCGCCATTGCCCTGAGGGAATCCCACCGCCGGGGCAACGTGCGGGTCGATTTGCCGCTTGAGGACCGGTGCCTGCGGATGGGGTAAGTGCTGTGCGAAGCACTAAAGACTTGTGATTACAACTCCTCGATCTCATCCGGCTCCGGCATCTCTTCAAACCGCACCGCTTTGACGGTCTTTCGTCCTTCAAGCAATGCCCGGGCCAGCCGATGACCACCGTCCATCAGTTGACCGTTGTCGTTTATGATCAAGGGGTAGCGAGTATCGGTCTCGTTGATTCGTCGGCAATGATCGGCCACCTCTCGTATGGTCGGCGTCCTACCCTCGCCGAACCAGCAGTCGCGGTCCAGCTCCGCAAAACGTTCGACTTCAGCAACGTATACCGGTAGATCCTTCGCCAGCTCCCAGAGCCGTTCGGTGTACCAGATGTACCGCTTGCCGTCGCGCTCTGTCGAATGGGTTTGGATGGGTCTGTTCAGAATAGAACCTCCGCTTAGCATTTAATTGACTCAAGTGCGCATATCATCGTGAACCGATCGGCAGGGAATGACAGGATAGTGCCTGTATGTGGTGGATATCCTTTACCGAACAACCTTACCCTGTCGCCTCAAAACAACCTTAGACAACATTTACGACTCTGACACAGTATAATACGCTTGCCAGATTGGTCCATTTCCAGTTGGTTAATTCTGAATTATTGTTTTCTAATCGGCATTTTCTGAATGTTACTGAAGTGTATGGCAGCCGAACCTTTCACGGTCTTGAAGGGATGCGACAGGCTGTGTCGCACTGAGTACAATATGCCCAGGTTGCAGTCCCGTGTATTTTCGTAAGCGCTGTTTGAGCCTTCGTATACTGCCTGTGTTCGCTCTTCTGGCGTCGGTGGCGTTCTCAAGCTGCGGTAAAGACAGCCCCACCAGGCCGACGACACCGGAACCACAGGAACCACCGCCTCCTGTAGTACCTGTACCCACCCGTATAGAAATCACTCCCGCTACTGCTACGCTGTATTCCATCGGCCAGACAATCCAGTTGTCGACAAGGGTCCTTGATCAGAATGGCACGGCCATCATCAATGCCACAGTTACATGGACGAGTGGCGACTCGGGCGTGGCGACTGTAAGCAATCAGGGCCTGGTTGTTGCCGTAAAGAATGGGACTGTCGTCATCACCGCCCGATCGGGCAACGTTTCTGCTACAGCCAACATCACGGTGTCGCAGACGGCAAGTAGTATCGTGATCGAACCAGCTATGCCCACATTGACATCCATCGGCCAAACGGTCCAGCTTACAGCACAGGTCCTCGATCGCAATGAAAACCCGGTAGCCGATGCTACGGTAACCTGGACGAGCGGCAACGAAACAGTGGCAACGGTCAGTCCGGAAGGGTTGGTCACTGCGGTGAAAAGCGGCAGCGTCTTGATCACCGCGACGTACGGAACCATTTCAGCTGCTTCGCAGGTCACGGTAACGATACCCAGCCCGGACAGAGACGCTTTGGTAACGCTGTTCAATACACTGGACGGACCGAACTGGACCAATAACGAAAACTGGCTGAGCAGCCTGCCCGTAGGCGATTGGTACGGTGTAGCTATCGACGGCCAGGAGAGAGTGATCGGTCTCAATTTAAAGGGAAACAACCTCAAGGGACAACTGCCGCCCGTGCTGGCGGAACTCGTTCACCTGCGCAGCCTGGTCCTCAACGATAATGCTGACCTTGCAGGACCTTTACCCCAGGCGCTTGCCGATCTTGCCCTCAACGAACTGCATGCTGACGGAACCGGACTGTGCGCACCTTCTGATGTTGCATTCCGGTTATGGCTGGAGACGATTTCAGATGCCAGGGTCTCGACTTGCATCAACATCCCGGATGAAATAGAAGCACTGGTTGCATTTTATCACCAGACTAACGGACCGAACTGGACAGACGGTACAAACTGGCTGTCGAATGCACCATTAGGCACCTGGCACGGGGTAGAGACCAATGAGTTCGGGGCCGTCATCGAACTGACCCTCAACAACAATAATGTAAGTGGAATGATCCCGCCGGAAATCGGCCAACTCAGCCACCTGCAGATTCTACGATTGAATGGAAATGACCTTTTCGGACCTATACCCGCCGAGTTGGGACAACTCAAGAAACTATGGTTTTTAAGCATCTCAGGTAACAAGCTGTCCGGTTACATACCTCCTGAACTTGGCGGGTTGACGTCCCTGAGTGGCTTGTATCTCAGCGTGAACAGGTTGTCCGGACCCATCCCCGTAGAGTTGGCACAAATAGAACGGCTTCGTAATCTGTCACTGGGATCCAACAGACTATCCGGACCCATTCCGTCCGAGCTGGAGCGGTTTAAAAACCTGGATAGTATCACTTTAAGCAGAAACCTGCTCACCGGGCCTATTCCTCCTGAATTAGGCAACATCAGAACCGTCAGGCTGTTGTTGTTAAATGGAAACCGACTGACCGGGCCCATACCACCAGAACTGGGACAACTGAATAACCTCGAGGAACTGAGACTTCAGGACAACCTGTTAACCGGTTCTTTGCCGTCCGAATTGGGCAGCCTGTCAATACTCAGGCGGCTGAATCTCTCCAACAATCGAGCACTGAACGGGCCGGTCCCGCGGTCTTTCCTCAAATTGTCCATCGGCGGACTTGATCTGCGCGGTACACAGTTATGCGTACCGCTGGACGATGATTTCGAGAACTGGCTAAGCGGAATCCCCGACCGTCACGTTACTCGTTGTGGCGATCCAACGGTTGCCGCGCTTACTTCGCTATACAACGGGACGGACGGGTCTAATTGGTCAAACAGTGAAAACTGGCTGAGCACACAGCCGCCGGGTGACTGGTATGGCGTATCCACCGACGACACCGGACAGGTTACCGGGCTGGATCTTGCCGACAACAACCTGAATGGGTCTCTACCACCGATTCTGTCCATACTATCAGCAATGCGATCATTGAATCTCAGCGGCAACGACGCATTGACAGGACCGCTGCCGCGGTCGATGCTGAAACTGAATCTCGAAGTCCTCCATCTGGCCGGTACGGATCTTTGTGCTCCGTCCGATACCGAGTTTCAGTCATGGGTGCGCGGGATATCAGATGCCGAGGTGTCGATCTGTGCGGGGGCCAGTCAGAATAGGGAAGCGCTGGTTGCCTTCTACCAGGAAACGAACGGTCCGAATTGGAACGTAAGCACGAACTGGTTGAGCGATGAGCCGTTACACATGTGGCACGGTGTTCTTACCGACGCCGAAGGAAGGGTAACGGGCATCTCATTGTCGGAAAACAACCTTACGGGCCGGCTGCCACCTGAAATCGGACAACTGCGACACCTGGTCGGTCTCAGTCTTTACGGAAACCGCCTGTCCGGATCGATACCGCCGGAACTTGGGGACCTGGGAAAGCTGAGATCGTTGAACCTCGACGGGTGTTTTCTACACGGAAGAATCCCCTCCGAACTCGGACAGCTCAACGAACTCGTCCACCTGTCCGTCAGCGGTAACTCGTTGTCAGGCAGCATACCACCTGAAATGGGACAGTTGACCAATCTCATCACTCTGAACCTCAGCGCCAACGATTTGACGGGGGCTATACCGCCGGAGCTGGGAAACCTGAAGAACCTTGATCGCATGTTTCTGAGTAACAATGCCTTGACCGGTTCAATCCCACCCGAATTCGGACGGTTGAAGAACATGAGGAGTTTGGTCATGTTCCGGAACCGTATAACGGGGCCGATACCGCCGGAAATCGGCGACATGAAGAGTCTCGACCACCTGTCCGTTTGGGACAACCAGTTGACAGGAAGTATTCCACCGCAGTTAGGGCAGTTGAATAATCTGATTGGTATTACACTCAGCAACAACCGGCTTACCGGTCCGATTCCCCCCGAACTCAGCAACCTGCACTTACTGATCAGCCTGCGGGTTGACAGCAACCGGATTTCCGGATCGATACCCCCCGAACTCGGTCAATTGGGCAGACTCAGGGAACTGTTTCTACAAGAGAATCAGTTGTCCGGCACCGTCCCTTCCGAATTGGGGAACCTGAGCTTGCTTGGAACACTCAACTTAGGTGACAATCCCGGTCTCGCCGGACCGCTGCCCCTGTCTTTCTCCGCGCTCAACATTGCAAACCTCAATGTCTTCGGCACAGAACTCTGCGCCCCTCCGGACCACGGATTCCAGGAATGGCTGAATAACCTTGCGTTCGGCCGCGTCCCGGATTGCATCAGGTCCGCCGGTCCGGCTATGTATCTGACGCAAGCCGTACAGTCGTTGGACCATCCCGTACCCCTGGTTGCCGGAGAGGACGCACTGCTGCGCGTATTCCTGGCGAATGAAGACGACCAGTATCCGAGTTTGCCTCCTGTACGCGCTACTTTTTACCACAACAACACGACCGTGCACGTGGAGGACATACCCGGGGAGCCAATACCGCCCCCTGAAGAGGCCGACGAAGGATCATTGTCGGCTTCCATAAACGCGTCAGTACCGGGGTCGTTGATCATGCCGGAACTGGAATTGGTCGTGGAGATCGACCCTGACGGTGCAAGCTCATCGAACTCAAACATGCCCGTGCGTATACCTCCAACGGGCCGGATGCCGGTCGACGTCAGAGACGTACCTCCCCTTGACCTGACCCTTGTTCCACTGCTGTGGATTGAAAACCCGGACCGGTCGATTCTGTCCGAAATCGAAGGGTTATCGTCTGATGACGAACTGTTCTGGCAGACGCGCAACCTGCTTCCGATCGGAGACCTCAGTATCTCGATTCGAGATGAGGTGTTTACTTCGGTTGATCCTGTATTCGACAACTATCCGGCCATTCTGAGCGAGACCCGGGCGATCCATATACTGGATGGTGATCAGGGTCACTACATGGGCGTCTTAAGTACAGGAGGGGGTGCGGCGTTAACGGGAGGCAGGACCTTCGTATCGGGTCTCGCTGGATACACGATCGCTCACGAACTGGGACACAACATGAATCTTGGCCATACTCCATGCGGGAGTCCCAATCTGTTTACCGTCGATGCCAGCTATCCTTATGCCGATGGATCTATCGGTGTCTGGGGTTACGATACCCGAAACGATCTTCTTGTACCTCCGGATACGAAGGATTTGATGGGCTATTGCTCACCACAGTGGATCAGCGACTACAGCTTCATTAAGGCCTTGAACTATCGTCATTACATAGAATCGCAACAAATACCAATGGCCCGGTCGAATTCGTCCAGAAGCCTTCTACTGTGGGGGTTCGTGGACGGAAGCGGGGAGATCAGCCTCAAGCCGGCCTTCATGGTCGATGCGCCGGTGTCTCTGCCTGCCGAGACCGGTCCTTATCGCCTGACGGGAAACAGCGCGGCCGGCGGTACCTTGTTCACACTGGACTTCGATACGGTAAAGATAGCAGACGGTGAAGGCGGAGTTTTTGCCTTTACATTGCCGATGGAAGCGGGATGGCTACCTCGGCTGGAACTTATTACCCTGGAAGGTCCGGAAGGTGCTGTTTCGATCGATCGCAGGACGAGTCAACCCGGCGCGCTGCTGCTGGACAGGGCGACGGGCAGAGTGCGAGGCATTCTCACGGATTGGATCAATGCATCCCAGGATGCGGCAATCAATCGGTCATCGCTTCCCGATACCGGTCTTGAGATCGTGATCAGCCGTGGTGTGCCCGATTGAGCGGCAGGGGAATCGTAACGGTACTTGTAACTTACCTATTCCGGCCTGGATTTGCCAGCCGGCTATTTCTCCATTCACTTCGGCTTCTTATCCAGGGACCTCAGCAGTTTCACGACTTCCGCGGCTTCCTTGCCTCCCTTTCTTGCGTGGGCCATGAGCGAAATCCCGTGGGGACCCGGCTTGTCCTTTTCAGACAGATTGTCGACGAGAACGGCCTGCACGATGCTCAGTTTCCCCAACATGGCCGCGGCATAGAGGTCGATGCGCGCCCCATGCTGAAGCAGATATTCCGCGATATCCCTGCGCCCCATATGCGCGGCCGCCCCGAGCCCGGTTTCCCAGTCGCCTCCGCCCCAGTCCCAACAGGCATTGACCAGTGCAGGCTCTTTGTCCAGCAATGCCTTGACGCTCTCGAAATCGCTGTGGGCGTCGTACACGAATCGATGTACCATTTCCGAATCTAATGCTGACTTCTTGGGAGCCATATGCTTGTATCCTTTCTCATTTTGTCGGAATCGTAAGACGGATCGTTCACCCGCACAATGTCTACATACCTTGTTTCACTTCACTCCTCCTTCACCCCTCCTTCACCGCCGCGAACCGTAACCGGATGTAGTCCGCCGTCCACGCGCCGTCCGCATCACACAGGCTGGGCCGCATGGTTTCCCGGACTTCTTCGAGAAACCCCGGTCGATCCGCAACAGGCACCCGGGACGTGAAGCTTTCGGCGAAGGTCTCGAGCCAGCCGCCGATATCTCCGGGCAGCGGGGTAGGCCGGGGAATCAGCGCGATGTACTGCACGTCGAACCCCTGCCGGGCAAGCCGGTCCCGGTACTCTTCGTCGGTGGGGAAATACCAGGGATTGATTCCATCCTCCCACAGTCCGCGCCGTTTGAGCGCTCCGGTAAGCGCCTTGACGATGGTATCCACGCACCCGTGCCCACCGCATTCGGCCACGAATCGTCCATCGGGTTTCAACGCGCGGCGCACGCCCGCGATCACCTCGTCGGGATGGCCCATCCAGTGCAGGGCGGCGTTGCTGAATACCGCGTCGAATTCACCTTCGAAATCCAGCGCGTGCCCGTCCGTGACGTGGGCGTCGAGACCGAGCTTCCGCGCCGCCTCGATTTGCTCCGCACTGCTGTCCACGCCGACGACGCTGCAGCCCATATCCACCAGTTTCGCCGTCAGCGCCCCGTCGCCACATCCCAGGTCCAGAATGCGTTCTCCGGGCTGCGGATCCAGCAGCTCGACCACGGGCATGCCCAGGTCCGCGACGAACCGGGCGTTGCGGGCGTAGCGTTCCGGGTCCCAGGATTGTGCAGATTTAATCGGGCCTTCCACCCGGTCTTCCATCCGGTCCTCCATCCGGTCCTCCATTTTCACTCGTTGCGCAGCACTTCCGCGGGATTAGCCAGCGCGGCCCTGATTACGTGATAGCCGATGGTAGCCACCGAAATCAACAGTGCGGCGCCGGCGGACGCAAAGAAAATCCCCCATCCCATCTCGATGCGGTAGGCGAAGTTCTCCAGCCAGCGCCCCATGATCAGCCAGGCCGCCGGCCAGGCAATGACGTTGGCCACGAGAACGACGAATTCGGCGGACAGCATGCCGAGCAGGCGTTGCACGGAAGCGCCCAGCGCCTTTCGAACGCCGATCTCCCGGGTGCGCCGCTCGGCCGTGAACGAGACCAGGGCGACGAGACCCAGGCCGGTCAGGAAAACCGCCACCAGGGCGAACACGCCGAAGAAGTAGCCGATTCGCATTTCGTTCCGGTACTGGCGGTCGATGTCCTCGTCGAGAAATGTAAAGGCGAAGGGGAAATCGGGGAAGAAATCCGACCATGCCGCTTCGATGTTCGCCAGCGTGCTCCTGATATCTTCCGGCCGGATCCGGACCACCAGGTGAAGCCCGGTGCCGTGAAAGAGTACCAGCGGTTCGATTTCCTGGTGCAGCGTCCGAAAGTGGAAGTCCCGGACCACGCCGGCCACCGCGTGCGTGTATCCACTGGCAAACCGGATCTGCTGCCCGACGGCCTCTACGGGCGATACCCAGCCCAGGACGCGCGCCGCCGTCTCGTTAATCACGATGTACTTCCACTCCGTGTCGTTCCTGAATGCCCCGCGATGGGAGCGGCCCGCGAGCAGTTCCATGCCCATCGTCTCCACGAAGTCCACGGAAGCCTGGAAACCATGGACGGCATGCCTGACGTGGTCCGGGTCCTCTACACGCTGCATCGTGCCCGTCGACGGTCGGCCGACGGTGCCGAACAGGCCGGGCAGGGTGATGGCCTGGCTCACACCCTCCACACGGGGGTGCTGCAACAGGGCATCTTTCCACGGCTGGTAGTTTGTCGCCACTTGCTCGACCGTTGGAATCACGATCACCTGGTCCTTTTCGAAGCCCAGCTTCTTGTGCTGAATGAAGTTCAACTGGCTGAACAGGATGCCGGTGCCGATGATGAGTGCGGTGGAAATGGCAAATTGAAAAACGACCAGGATCTTTCGGGACCACGCGCCGCCGGGCAGGTACGGCCGTCCTTCCTTGAGCCCCGGAATGGCCCGCACGGAGGAAAACACGAGGGCCGGGTATGCGCCCGACAGGAGCCCGATGAGGACCGCGGTGACCGGCAGGGCGAGCCACCACAGGGGGTGCAGCCCATGGGCCGAGGCGATCGGCTGGCCCAACAGTGCGTCGAAATACGGTGCGATGAAATAGACGGCCGCCAGGGCAACCGACAGGGCCATAATGGTCATCAGGACCGACTCCCCCAGGCACTGCCGTATCAACTGCCCCCGGGACGCCCCGAGGACCTTGCGCATGCCGATCTCGCGGGCGCGGTGCACGAACTGTGCAGTGGACAGGTTTACATAATTCACCGAGGCGATGACCAGGATGAACAGCCCGATGGCGATCAGGATGTACACGTAGGCCACATCGGTATTGGCGGTGTGCTCGTTCTCGAGATGGGAATAAAGGTGAATGTCGGTGACGGGCTGCAGCGACAATTCGTAACGGTCGAGGTCTTCCAGGTAACTCGCGTCGACGTGTCTCTCCACGAAACCGGGCAGTTTCCGCTGGGTCTCCTCCGGCGGATGGCCTTCCTGCAAGACGATGTAGTTGTAGAACAGCGTGGAGAACCAGATCCCCGCGGCCCTGTTCCATTCGAACTTGTCGTATGCCGAAGCCAGGGATATGAGGAAGTCGGCGTGGAAGTGGGCGTTTTCCGGGATGTTCTCCATGACTCCGGTGACGGTCAGCAGCATGTATCCGTTATCGGCGATGATCGTTTTGCCCATGGGATCTTCATCGCCGAAGTACTTCCGGGCGATGTCTTCGCTGATGACCACCATGTACGGCGCTTCGAGGGCGTGATCCGGATCGCCTCTCACGAGGGGAAAGGTAAAGACGTCGAACAGTGCATTGTTGACCCAGTACACGCTCTTCTCGTAGTAGATCCGGTCTTCGTGCTTCATGATCCAGGTGCCGATCGTGGGAAGCATTCGGGCGAAGTGCTGGATTTCGGGGAAGTCGGCCTGGAGCATCGGACCCAGTTCACGGGGCGACCGGGCACTGTCGTTGAGCGCTATCCGGTAGATGCGGTCGGCCTTGTCGTGGTAGCGGTCGTAGCTCAGTTCGTAGCTCACGTACAGGAAAATCAGGATGGCGCATATCATGCCGACGGCCAGGCCGAGGACGTTGATGGCCGTGTAACCCCTGTACCGGCCCATGTGCCGCAGGGCTAAGGCAATGTGGCTCCCTGGCATCATACCTCCCCGTCCGTCCTGATTTCGTCCCGGGCGGGCACGGTCTTGTCCTTGCGCCTGCCGAACCGCCACTCGCGCTCGACGATCAGCCGGGCGCCGCGCCGGAATGTCACGTAGGACCAGGCCCAGTGCAGCACGACGAGCAACCGGTTCCTGAATCCCACGAGGAAGTAGACGTGGACCACCAGCCACGTGATCCACGCGAACCAGCCGGAGAACCTGAGCCTTCCGATTTCCGCCACGGCGCGGCTGCGTCCGATGGTCGCCATCTGGCCCCGGTCGACGAACCGGAAGGGCTCGCGCTGCTTGCCCACGAGATCGCGACAAATCGTCCGCGCCACGAACCGGCCCTGCTGGATCGCCACGGGCGCCGTGCCGGGAAGCGGCGCGCCGGTCTGGTGGGTGAAACAGGCCTGGTCGCCCGCGACAAACACATTCGGGTGGCCGGGTATGCTCAAGTCTTCGTCGACCACCACGCGACCGCCGCGGTCTAACGTCACGCGGCCAATCGGATCCGGCTCTGCGCGGCCCCCGCGGTCCGTCTCGACGCCGCCCTCCTCATGCCGCCCATCCAGTTCATCGCCCTGCGCGGACCCCGAAACCGCGACTTCAACCCCCCGTACCCCGGCCGCCCAGAGTACCGTGGAGGACGCAATACGCTCCGGGCCCGCCTGCACGCCGTGTTCGTCGATCCCCGTCGCCAGGGTGTTCGGCCAGACCTGCACGCCGAGTTTTTCCAGGTCCCGGGCCGCCCGGGCCGCCTGCTGCTCGGAGAACATGGAGAGGATGCGCGGACCGGACTCGATCAGGATGACCCGCGTAAGCCGGGTGTCGATGTTGCGGAAGTCCCGAGCGAGTGTGAACCGGCTCATTTCCCCGATGGCGCCCGCCAGCTCGACGCCGGTCGGACCGCCGCCTATGACGACGAAAGTCAAGAGCCGGCGGCGTGTATCGAGATCTTCGGTCCGTTCCGCCGCCTCGAAAGCGCTCAGCAGGCGCCGCCGGATCTCGGTGGCCTGCGGAATCGTCTTCAGGCTGGGTGCGTGCTCCTCCCAGTCTCCGTGGCCGAAGTAACTTGGCATCGACCCGCAGCAGAGCAGCAGGTAATCGAACGCCAGCCGGCCGAAATCCGCCGATACGGTCCCCGCCTGCAGGCCAACCCCCTCGACTGATCCCTGCAGCACCGAGATGTTTCGGCAGCGTGCGAGCACGCTTCGGATGGGCGTGGCGATGTCGGCGGGCGACAGGCCGGCCATGGCGACCTGGTAGAGCAGCGGCTGGAACAGATGGTAGTTCTGCCGGTCGACCAGGGTGACGCGGACGTCGCGCAAGCCGCCCAGTTTCTTGGCCGCGTTAAGACCGGCGAAGCCCCCTCCGACGATGACGACGTGCTTCATGAGTCACTCGTTCCTCAGCACGTCAGCCGGATTGGCGAGTGCGGTCCGAACCACGCGATAGCCGATGGTGACCAGCGTGATCAGCAGGGCGGTGACGCCGGAAAGAAAAAAGATCTCCCAGCCGATCACCGTTCGGTAGGCGAAGGACTCCAGCCAGCGCTGCATGGTCAGCCAGGCCGCCGGCCAGGCCAAGACATTGGCGATGAGCACGAGCCCCACGAATTCACCCGACAGCAACGCCAACACCTGTTGGACGGAAGCGCCCAACGCTTTGCGTACGCCGATCTCCCTGGTTCTTCGTTCCATCGTGAAGGAAACCAACGCGAACAGGCCCAGGCAGGCAAGGAAAACAGCCACCAGGGCGAATACGCCGAATACGTAACCGATCCGTACTTCCGACCGGTACAGGCGTTCGATGTTCTCGTCGAGAAACGTATACGCAAAAGGAAAGTCCGGGAACATCCGCAACCACTGGTTTTCAATGTAATCCAGTGCTCGTCCCGGATCCCCTGGGTGTAGCCGGACGGCCAGATGGAGACCGCCGCCCAGAAACAGCACGAGCGGCTCTATCTTCAGATGCATCGATCGAAAATGAAAATCCCTGACCACACCGATAACCGTTCCCGTCCAGCCTCTACCGAAAAGGACTTCCTGGCCAATGGCCTCCTCCGGCGTGTTCCAACCCAACACCCGCTGCGCGGTCTTGTTGATTACGATGTTCAACGCTTCGGAATCCCTGGACATCGCACCGCTATGCGACCGGCCGGCGAGCAATTCCATGCCCAGGGTCTCCACGAAATCCAGCGCGACGTTCAGGCCCTGCACGTCATGTCGGATATTGCCCGGATCATCGACGCGCTGTATCGTGCCGGTCGATACCTGGCCTATGTTGCCGGCCAGCCCCGGCAAGGAATTGCTATGGGTCACCGCGGCCACGCCGGTGTGTTGCAGCAAGGCTTCTTTCCATGGCTGAAAGTTATCCAGGACGTCATTAAAAGTCGGTATCACGATCACGTGGTCTTTTTCGAAACCCGGATGCTTGCTCTGGAGGTATGCCATCTGATTGAACAGAATGCCCGTGCTGATGATCATCACGATGGAAATCGTAAACTGGATAACCACCAGGATCTTCCGCGAAAGTCCTCCGGCCGCAGCGAGTTGCGGCCCTCCCTTCACGCTTTGAACCGGCTGCAGGGTGGAAAGCAGCATCGCCGGGTAGCTTCCGGACAGCAAACCCACGAGCAGTGCACCGGCGGGAAGGACGAGCCACCAGAAACCGGAGCCTGCGAATTCCGTCGTTACCGGTTTTCCCGCAAAGCTGTCGAAATACGGGGAGATCAATGAAATGGCCGCCAGTGCGATCACCAGCGCCATGGCGGTTACCAGGACCGATTCTCCCAGGAACTGCCGGATCAACTGGAAACGATACGCGCCAAACATCTTGCGCAAGCCCACTTCTCTGGTCCGGCCGGCAAACCGGGCGATGGACAGATTGATGAAATTGATACAGGCGACGGACAGGATGAAGAGCGCTATGGCCGAAAGGATGTAGACATAGGTGATATCGCTGTTGGCGCCGGTCTCGTGTTCGAGATTGGAATGAAGATGGATGTCCGTCACCGGCTGCAGAAAGAGTTCGAAACTGCCGCCCCGTTCCCTGAGCCCTTCCCCGATGTGCCTGTTGACGAAAGCGGGAAGCCGCTCCTCAATGGCCGCGTGCGAATGACCCTCCGGCAGCGCGATGTACGTGTAGAAATTGATCCACGACCAGTATCCGAGATCCTCCTGAGACGCGGAGGTCAGCGAAATGAAGAAGTCGGCCTGAAAGTGGGTATTTTGCGGTGTATTTTCCATGACCCCGGTAACGGTCAGCATCATGAAGCCGTTGTCGGCGATAATCGTTTTGCCCATCGGATCTTCTTCGCCGAAGTATTTCCGGGCCGTGTCTTCGCTGATCACGACGGCGTAGGGCGCTTCCAGGGCCGTTCGGGAATCGCCGCGGATCAGCGGGAAGGTAAAGAGTTCCAGCAGGGCGCTGTCCGCCCAGTAGACCCGGTTCTCATAATAGATATTTTCTTCGTGTTTCATGATCCAGGTACCGGTCGTCGGGAGCAACCGGACGAAACCCGAAATCTCGGGGAAGTCCCCCTGAAGCGCCGAGGCCAGGGCCGGAGGCGTCCTGGCGTCGTTGTTGACCGCCACTCTGTACAGGCGGTCCGCCTTCTCGTGATAGCGGTCGTAACTGAGTTCGAAACTGACATAGAGGAAGATCAGCATGGCGCAGATCATCCCGACGGCCAGGCCGAGGACGTTGATGGCCGTATAGCCCTTTTCCCTGGCCATATGGCGAATCGCTATGGTTATATAGCTCTTGAGCATATAAGGAATTCGGAAATCGGATCGTGTGGATCTGTAGCGTTCACAGGTGCAGGAGGAACATTCGGTACTTTACAACGCAGCGACGGCGATACACTGTTGATTTGCGCTTGCATTCGGAATTGACGCCAACGCGTCTGTATTAATACCGACGCCGAGATGCATAATGTATATTTCTCTTCATCGTCATGTTATTTGAAAAGCCCTGCGACCGGATCGATCCTGAAGCAGGTTCTTGCTTATCCAGGGAGTTTCCGTAATGTCAAAACCCGCAATCAAGACCACCGTGGTCGGCAGCTATCCCATCCCGGACTGGCTGGCGGCCTATCCCACCACGCCCAACCTGATCGACGCGGCCAAGGTGATCCTGAAGACCCAGGAACTGGCCGGGATCGACGTCCTCACCGACGGGGAGCTGTCGCGCTTCGATGTCGGCCACCCGGAGACCAACGGGATGATCGAGTACTTCATCCGGCCCATGTCCGGGATCACGACGGAGGTCTCCCGCGAGATCCTCGCCGATTTTCGGAAGCGCGAGGGAATGGCTTTCCGCAGCACGCCCGGCGGCATCGTGCGCGGCAAGATCGGGGAAGGCGCACTCAACCTGCCGGCCGCGTGGCAGTCAATGCGAACGCTCACCGACCGCACGCTCAAGTTCACGGTCACCTCACCCTACATGCTGGCCAAGACGCTCCTGGACGAGCATTACGGCGATCTGCGCGCCATGTCGATGGACATCGCCGAGGTGTTGCGCAGGCAGGTCGCCGAGATCGACGCGCCGGTCCTGCAGGTGGACGAGGCCAACCTGACCGGCCATCCCGAGGACGCGGACTGGGCCCACGAACCCGTCAACCACGTGCTCGGTGCGGTGCAGGGAGAGAAGGGATTGCACCTCTGCTTCGGCAACTACGGCGGGCAGAGCATCCAGTCCGGCCTGTGGAATGACCTGATGGTATTCCTGAACAACCTGGATGTCGACCATCTCGTCCTGGAGTTCGCCCGCAGGGGTTACGACGAACTGCCGATGTTCAGGGATCTGCGCGAAGACATCGCGCTGGGTGTGGGCGTGGTCGACATCAAGGACAACGGCGTGGAATCACCGGACGAGGTTGCCCGCCGCATCGAACATGCCGTCGACGTGCTCGGACCGAAGCGCGTGCGCTGGGTGCACCCCGACTGCGGGTTCTGGATGCTCCCCCGAAGCGTGGCGGACCGCAAGATGGCCAGCCTGGTGGCGGGGCGGGACCTCGTGCTGGGACAGTAGCGGCCCGGCCCTACTCCCTGCGCGCCATTTCGGTCGGATTGTACCTCCCTGCCTTTACTATTCCACGTATCACTCGCCGCGCAGCACTTCGGCCGGATTGGCCAGCGCGGTCCGGGTCACGTGGTATCCGATGGTCAGCACCGTGATCAGCAGGGCCACGCCACAGGCGGCGAAGAAGAGCCCCCATCCCAAGTCGATCCGGTATGCGAAGGACTCGAGCCAGCGGCTCATGATCAGCCATGCGGCCGGCCAGGCGAGGGCGTTGGCGAGGAGCACGAGGCCCACGAATTCGGCGGACAGCAGGGCGAGCATGCGGCGCACGGTGGCGCCTAGCGCTTTTCGGATGCCGATCTCCCGGACCCGGCGCTCGACCGTGTAGGAGACCAGCGCGAAGAGGCCCAGACAGGCGAGCAGCACCCCCACCAGGGCGAAGACCGCGAAGAGGTACCCGATGCGCTGTTCGGCCCGGTAGAGCCTGTCGATATCCTCGTCGATAAAAGAGAAGGCGAAGGGGAAATCGGGAAAATGGCGGGCCCAGGCCTGTTCCATAAATTCCAGCGTGCCCGTCGTGTCCCCGGGTTGGAACCTGACGGCGATGAGTTGTCCACGGCCGTAAAGGATCACGAGGGGTTCGATGGGCAGGTGTAGCGAGCGAAGGTGAAAATCCCGGACGACGCCGATGACCGTCTGCGTCATGCCGATGCCGAACCGGACCTGGCGGCCCAGGGCCTCTTCCGGAGTATCCCAGCCCAGGACCCGGAGGGCGGACTCGTTGAGCAGGATCTTGTCGGATTCGGCCTGGCTGTCCAACGGACCGCTGAACGACCTTCCCGCCAGCAGTTCGAGGCCCAGTGTCTCCGCGTAACCCGCCGAGACGATAATGCCCTGGAGGTCGTGCTTGACCTGGTCCGGATCATCAACGCGCCAGGCCGTTTCTGAGGTCACCCACCCGATGTTCCCCTCCAGTCCGGGCAGGTATACGCCCTGACTCGCGTCAACCACCCCGCTGTGCCCGAGCAGTTCGTCCTTCCAGGGCTGGTACTTGTAGGCCACCTCGGCGATCGAGGGAATGGCGATTACCTGCTCCTTGTCGAAACCCAGGTGCCTGTTCTGAATGTAGCTGATCTGGCTGAACAGGACCCCCGTGCCGATGATCAGCGTGATGGAGATGGCGAACTGGACGACCACGAGCAGCTTCCTGATAATGGCCCGGTCCGTTTCGTACGGCCGGCCTGATTGGCCTGGCCGGCCTGATTGGCCAGGGCGCCCTGATCGGCCTGGCCGGCCTGATCGGCCCTCCTTCAGCCCTGGAATTGTCCCGAAGGCGGAGAGCCGGATGGCCGGATAGCCTCCGGACAACAGGCCGGTGAAGATCGCAACGGCCGGCAGGGCTACCCACCACATGAAATGTCCCATGAACCGGGCCGATGCCGGCACGCCCGTCAGCCCATCGAACCAGGGAAATACGAGCCATACCGCCAGCAGGGCGATCAGCAGGGCCGCAAAAGCCAGCAGGACGGACTCTCCCAGGTACTGCCGGACCAGGTGCAACCTTGACGCGCCGAGTACCTTCCGCATGCCGATCTCCCGCACCCGGTGGACGAACTGCGCGGTGGACAGGTTCACGTAGTTGATGCTGACGATCACCAGGATGAACAGCCCCATGGCCGACAGGATATAGACATAGCTGACGTCGGTGTTGGCGCCGGGCTCGTTCTCGAGGTGGGAATGCAGGTGGATGTCGGTGACCGGTTGAAGGGAGAACTCGTAGCGGCCGCCGCGCCGCTGAAGCTGCTCTCCCACGTGCCGGTCCACGAAGCCGGGAAGCTTCGCGGCCAGGTCCGTCGGTGAAACCCCTTGTTCCAGCATGATGTAGGTGTAGAAGAAGAAGGAATCCCAGTTCTCCCGGGACCAACGACCGTACTCCTCGTACCCCGATGCCAGCGAAATAAAGAAATCGGCCTGGAAATGGGTGTTCGCCGGCATGTTTTCCATGACCCCGGTGACGGTCAACAGCATGAAGCCGTTGTCGGCGACGATCGTCTTGCCCATGGGATCTTCGTCGCCGAAATACTTGCGGGCCGTATCTTCGCTGATGACCAGGGTGTACGGCGCTTCGAGCGCGCGATCCGGATCTCCCTGGACCAGGGGCAGCGCGAAGAAGTCGAACAGTGAGCTTTCCGCCCAGTAGACCGCTCTTTCGTAGTAAATCCGGTCTTCGTACTTCATGACCCAGGTGCCGGTCGTGGGGTGCAAACGCAGCAGGTCCTGTACCTCAGGGAAGTCGGCCTGTAGCGCCGGCCCCACGCTGCGGGGTGTTTTTGCGTTGTCGTTGAGCACGACCCGGTACATCCGGTCGGAGTGCTCGTGGTAGCGGTCATAGCTCAGTTCGTGCCCGACATAGAGGAAGATCAGGATGGCGCAAGCCATGCCGACTGCCAGGCCCAGGACGTTGACCAGGGTGTAGCCCTTGTTGCGGCTTAAGTGCCGTAGTGCGAAGACCAGGTCGCTGATAAGCATGTCCGACTCCGCGGGACGCGGGGTGCGTTACACCTGTTGGATACTCAGTGGGAATTCGCCCCGTCGGCGACGATGCCGGCGGCCCTTCCGTCGGCAATGCGGCGAAGCAGGTGCACTAAACGCCCAGCATCCGCATCATCACCGTATATGCGAGCACGGTAATCAGGACGACGCCGGCCAGGTTCAGCCAGAACCCGGCGCGGATCATCTGCTGGATGGTGACGTGGCCGGACCCGAAAACGATGGCGTTGGGCGGCGTGGCGACCGGCAGCATGAAGGCGCAGCTTGCGGCGATGGCGGCCGGTACGATCAGCATGAAGGGGTGCAGTTCGAAAACCGGCGCCAGGGCGGCCAGGATGGGGATGAACGTGGCCGTGGTGGCCGTGTTGCTGGTCAGTTCCGTGAGGAAGATCACCAAAGCGATGACAGCCATGACGAGCAAAAAAACAGGGATGCCGGACAGGATCCCAAGCTGGTGCCCGATGTACTCCCCCACGCCGTTGACCCGGATGGCCGCCGCCAGGCTGAGCCCGCCTCCGAAAAGCAGGAGGATCCCCCAGGGAATCTTCAGGGCCGTTTCCCAGTTCATGACGAACACCCGCCGCTTCACGTCCACCGGCACGACGAAGAGGACCAGCGCCGCGACCATGGCGATGACCGGATCAGACAGGCCCGCCAGCGGGTGCATGTCTCCGATCTGGAAGCGCACCAGCAGCGGCCTCGCGATCCACGACACGGCCGCAAGCAGGAACACCGCCAGGACGACCCTTTCCCCCCGCGACATCACGCCCAGTTCCCGGTAGGCCCTTTCCGTCACTTCCCTGCTCCCCTCGATGCGCTCGCCCCGCAGGGGATAGAGGACCCGGGTCAGCATCAGCCAGGCCAGCGGCAGGAAGACGGCCACCAGGGGAAGCCCCACGCCCATCCACCGCACGAAGCTGATCTCCTGGCCGAGGCTGGACTGGATGAAGGAAGCGAGGAAGACGTTGGGAGGTGTACCGATGATCGTACCGATGCCGCCGATGGACGCCGCGTAGGCGATACCCAGGAGCAGGCACAGGGCGAAATGAGGACGGGTCTTCGAACCGGGACCGGCGTTTTCGACGCCTGCCGCCACACCGCCGGCCGTCACACCGCCGTCGTCTTCCGACCCGCCGCTCCCGCCGCCTCCCACGCTTCCGGGCTCCACCTGCTCGACCAGGGCGATGATGCTCAGCGCGATGGGCAACATCATGACCGCGGTGGCCGTGTTGGACACCCACATGCTGAAGAAGGCCGTCACCCCCATGAAGCAGGCCACGATGCCCGCCGGGTGGTCGCCGGCCGCGCGCAGCGCTCTGAGGGCCATGCGCCGATGAAGGCCCCAACGCTGCATGGCGAGGGCAATGAGAAAGCCGCCCATGAAGAGGAAGATCAGTTCGTGGGCGTAAGGCGCGGCCGCCGCGCGCACCGAGGCCGCGCCGGTCATGGGAAGGGCGACCAGGGGCAGGAGCGCCGTGGCGTATAGTTCAACGGCCTCCGTCATCCACCAGACCGCCATCCACACCGCCAGGGCCGTCGTGGCCCGGCCCGCGTTCGAGAATTTCACCGTCTCGCCCGTGCTGATCGGATACGCGTGGGGCAGCAGGCTGTAGAGCAGGACTGCGAGCAGCGGACCCGCGATCAGCCCGATCCACTGGATGGTGGTTTTGAGGCTTTGGGGATTCGTCGAAATGTGAGACCGCCTCCATTTGAAATTGAACTTGAACGACTAAGGAATCGATGGAGCGGGCACACCGAAAGAACTGACCGGCCTGCACGGCAAGTATGGGTTACTAAAGGAACGATTACGGTGATTAGTCAAGAAATAAGACGTGCTGGAACGACCGGTCCGCCAGACCATGGCGGCAGGCGATAATGCTTGCAGACAGGTAGTGCCGGGACTATTTTGATATCCCTGTTTTTGGAAAGACAGTAAATCGGCCCCATTGGTTCAAACCAACAGGCCCAAACCTACCGGAGGACCCATGAAAGACCAGATCGCACACTATGAGAACAAACTGAAATACGAGACCGATTCCTATGACCTCTGGGAATCCATCACCCTGGGCAAGGACGTCGTAGTCGTGGACGCGCGGTCCGAGGAAGCCTTCGCTGAACGCCATATCCCCGGTGCCGTCAATATACCTCACCGGACCATGGATCCGGAAACCACAGGTCACCTGGACAAAAACACCCTTTACGTGACCTATTGCGACGGCATAGGGTGCAACGCGTCGACCAAAGGCGCGCTCAACATGGCCCGGCTGGGTTTCAACGTGAAGGAACTCATGGGCGGTCTGGACTGGTGGATGAGAGACGGCTACGAAACTGAAGGCCTGCAGGCGACCGAGGGCAAGGCACTCGTCTGCGGCTGCGGATAGAACGAGTTACTTCGATAATGACCAGCCTGGCGGGATGGTCTACGCCTCCCCATCCCGTCTCCCCATCCTCCTGAATAACGCCCTGATATCTCCAAGCGCGCCTACGCTGACATACACGGCCACAACCGCAAACAGCAGCAGGCAAAGCACAAAAACCACCGCCCAGAGCGTACTCCAGAACTCCATCACGCCTCCTCCTTCCGGCCCGGACTGTCCAAGCGATCCGTGATGGCCGGACTGTCCGCACGGGCCTGGCGCTCAAGATGGTCCACACGGTCCGAGCGCTTCTGACTCTCCACACGGTCCGGGAACACCAGCGATCCGGCAAACATGAGGACCAGGGCCAGCGCGGTGATGGCCAGCCCGATCTCGTCACTTTTATACATGCCCAGTCCCAGCGCCTGGTTCACGGGTCCCAGGCCCGCCACGGCGCCGATGCCCGCGGTGAGCGCCAGGTAGGCCCCCACGGTGCTCGCCCGCTTCCAGTACAGCCCCGCCAGCAGCAGCGTGAAGGCGCCGGTGAAGTAGATGGCGCCGCTCACGGCCATGTAGTCCCACAGGTCCTGCCCCAGGTCGTACCAGAGCCCCCATACCAGCAGAAACAGGCCGATCACCAGGATGAAGACGCGCGACAGCGCCAGGCGCCACCGTGTGGTCAGGCGCTCGTTCGTGGCCGGCGCCACGACGTCGTGGGTGAGCACCGACGCCCAGCAGAGCAGGTAGCTGTCGTGGGTCGACATGAAGGCGGCGAGGAGCCCCGCGCCGACGAGGCCGATGATGCCGGTGGGCAGGACCTGGGACAGGAAGAGGGGCATGGCCTGCAGTGTCATCGTGGGATCGGGGGTCGGCGACCCGGTTTCATCGAAGAAGAACCCGCGGAACTCGGGATTGTTGAAGAAAAACGTGAGGGCGCAGATGCCGAGGAACTGGGGGATCATGAACCGGATCAAAAAGCCGATGGAGGACCACCGGTACAGCCTGCGGACCACTTCCACGCTTTCGGCGGCGCATGCGCGCATGACCGAGGTCTGCCATACGGCGCAGGACACGAGGCCTGCCGTGAAGATCATCCACATGATGTAGGAGGGGCCGAAGCCGCTGCCCTCGAGCAGGGGGTTGAAGCCGGACTCGCCGTGGACGGAAGCCACGGTCTCAACGATGGTCGGCCAGCCGAGAGCGTACACCGCCATGCCGCAGGTGAGGATCATTCCGAAGGAGAGGACCACGAACTGGATGTAGTCGGTGATCACTACCGAGACCATGCCGCCCATGATGGTGTAGGCGATCACCAGCGCGAGCATGACGGTCATGACCACGGCGACGGCGTTGGGATCGGTCAGCCCGGTCAGGCCTGTTACGAAAAGGGCGCCCGCCTTCAGGAACAGGCCCATGTTCAGAATGCCGGCGAAGGCGAGGAGCAGGCCCCCAAAGATACGCACGCCGCGGCTGAACCGCTTCTCGTAGAACTCGGGGATCGTCATCACGCCGAGGCGGCGCAGGGGCACCACGATGAAACCGGTCATGCCGACGATGAAGGTCACGACGCCGGCGATGACCGCGATATGGAAGGCCGCGAACCCGCCCGTGAACCCCTTCTGGGCCGAGTACATGACCGTCACCAGCCCGAGCTCGCTCCCGATCATGGTCGCCACGGCCAGGCGCGACTTGAGCGACCGGCCCGCCACGATGTAGTCCCCCATGTCCCGGATGTACCGGTTCATGTACAGGCCCACGCCTACGGTGGCCGTCATGTATACGGCGACGATCAGCCAGTCCAGGGTACCGAAATTCGTAGGGAGAGACGGCATGGATTGGTGGAGCCGAGATGGGTTCTGGATTACCTGGAGGAATCGTCTTCGCAGGCGCGCATTACGCGGGCGCGCGTCTCGCAGGCGCGCATCGGGATCAGGCGTCTTCTCCGTCGGCGCCCGGCGAATCCTGTTTGCCTGCCGCGCCTTCCGGTACGATGTCCTCGCCCTCCCGGGCGATGTGCCGGGCCAGTACCGGCGCGAGACCGACGTAGTCCGGAGGCGTCAGGGCGAGCAGGCGAAGCTTGTCGTCGTCCGGCAGGTCCAGGTCGCGGATCAGGTCCTCCATGATCTCTTGCGTAATGACCTGTCCCCGGGTCAGCGCCTTCATCCGCTCGTAGGGGTTCTCGTGGCCGGCCTTGCGCATGACCATCTGCACCGCTTCCGCCAGCACCTCCCAGGCCCCGTCGAGGTCGGCGCTCACCACGTCCCGATCCACGTCCACCCGGGCCATGCCCTGGATGGCCGAATGGATCGCCAGCAGCGAGTGGCCGATGGCTACGCCGACGTTCCGCAGGGCGGAGGAGTCGCTCAGGTCGCGCTGCTGCCGCGAGATCTGCAGCTTTCCGGCCAGGTGTTCGAGCAGTGCGTTGCTGACGCCCACGTTGGCCTCGGAATTCTCGAAATCGATGGGGTTCACCTTGTGGGGCATGACCGAGGAACCCGTCTCGGTCCCCACCACTTTCTGGCGAAAGTAGCCCAGGGAAATATACGACCACATGTCCCGGTCGAAATCGAGCAGCACGGTATTGAATCGCATCAGCCGATGAAAAAGCTCCGCCAGGTAGTCGTGGGGCTCGATTTGTATGGTGATCGGATTGAAGGTCAGTCCGAGGCGGTCCTCGACGAAGTGCCGGGCGACGGCCTCCCACGGCACATCGGGATACACGACGAGGTGAGCGTTGTAGTTGCCCACCGCCCCGTTAAACTTGCCGAGGTATTCACTGTGGAAGACCTGGTCGAGCTGGCGCCGCCAACGGGCGACGAACACGGCGATTTCCTTGCCTACGGTGGTGGGCGTGGCGGATTGCCCGTGGGTGTGGCTGAGCATCGGGATGTCCGCCGTATCGCCGGCGAGGGCGGCCGCGACGGAAATCAGGTCCTGGCTTCCGGGAAGCCACTCCTGCTGGATCCCGTCCCTGAGCATGAGGGCGTAGGCAAGGTTGTTGATGTCTTCGGAAGTACAACAGAAATGGACCGATTCGGTGACGTCCTCCACGGAGGTCCCGGCAATGGCTTCCCTTACGTAGTATTCCACCGCCTTGACGTCATGGCGGGTCTCCTCCTCGATTTCCTTGATCCGCGCAGCCTGCGCGTCGGTGAAATCAAGGACCAGCGACCGCAGGAAACCGGTCTCTTCCTCGGAAAAGACGCGTACGTGTTCGATCTCGGGCCGCTCCGCCATGGTGATCAGCCATTCGATCTCCACGTGCAGCCGGTACTTGATCAGTGCCCATTCGGAGAAATAGGAGGAAAGGCCCTGTAGCCGGTCGCCGTATCGGCCGTCCAGGGGAGATAGCGATCGTAGAGACATGAGTCGCCCCGATTCCGGAACCTGCCTGCTTCTCGCGTTCCCTTCGCGTTCCCTTTGCGTTCCCTTCGCGTTCCCTTCGCGCTCCCTTCGTGCTCCCGCGGTTTCAGTATACCTTCCGACCACGGGAATCGGCAAGGTTCTTTATCCCGGCGTCCGCCAAAACGCCGGTTTCGAGAGATCTGATCTGCTTGATTCGGTACGCTCAGACCTCTATATTCAGGCCAACTTTCTGACTCCGTACGTGTATACTTTGTGACACCGCGCATGTGCTCTGAGCACCACATGTGCTCTAGGCTCCGCGCTTGTTCCCTGGAGCATCTGATCCGTGAGCCGTCCAACCTCCTCATACGACGTCATCGTGATCGGTGTGGGCGGCATGGGCAGCGCCGCGGCCTGGCACCTTGCCCGCCGCGGTTTCCGTGTGCTGGGTCTCGAACAGTTTAACATCCCCCACGATCTCGGATCTTCCCACGGTCAGACGCGCATTATCCGCCTAGCTTACTCAGAACACCCGTCCTACGTACCGCTGCTCCGGCGCGCCTACGCGCTGTGGAGGGATATCGAGGAGCGGGCAGGCGAGCAGCTGCTGCATATCACGGGGGCGCTGGACGCCGGCCCCGCGGACGATTGGGTCTTTCAAGGCTCGAAGGCGTCCTGCGAGGAGCACGGCCTGCCCCACGAGGTCCTTACGGGCACGGAGGTGAACGGGCGTTTCCCAGGCTACCGGTTGCCGGAGGACATCATGGCCGTTTTTCAGACGGACGGCGGGTATCTACTGCCCGAGCGTTGCATTGTCGCCCACGTGGAGGCGGCGCAGCGGGAAGGCGCTGAAATCCACGGATGCGAACCGGTGCTGGACTGGGATTCCGACGGGCGCGGCGTCACGGTAAAGACCGGAAAATCGACCTACACGGCCGGCCGGATCGTCATCACCGCGGGCGCCTGGATCGGCAAAGTGGTGAAATCCCTTGATGGACTGGTGCAGCCGGAACGACAGGTGCTGGGCTGGTTTCAGCCGAAGCGACTGGAGATTTTCCAGCCGGACCGGTTCCCGGTGTTCAATCTCCGGGTGGCCGAGGGCCGGTACTATGGACTTCCCGTGCACGGGGTGCCGGGATTCAAGATCGGCCGTTACCATCACCTGGACGAGCAGGTCGATATGGACCGGATCGACCGATCCGCCCATCCCCGCGACGAGGCCGTGCTCCGGGCATTCGCCGAACGCTACTTTCCCGATGGTTCAGGGCCCACCACGAGCCTGCAGGTCTGCACCTTCACCAACACCGCCGACGGCCACTTCATCCTGGACGCCCATCCGGAGTATGCGAACGTATTCGTCGCCTCCCCCTGCTCCGGCCACGGGTTCAAGTTCTGCAGTGTCATCGGAGAGGTCATGGCCGATCTGGCCACAACAGGCAAAACCTCGCACGACATCGCCCTGCACGGGCTGGCGCGGTTCGGATAAGGCATTGGTCCTTCGACGCCCGGCTCTAACCCTAGAAAACGAACAAGATCCAAAGGACCACATGGCGGCAGGACGTACGGAGTTCAGCCGGGCTGCGGCGCCTACCCCCGCGGCTGGTAGTCCAGTCTGAGATAGGTGACCGTGGCGTGGGCGACCCGGGTACCGGCGTCGTTGGTGATCACCACTTCGCCGTAAAGGACCTTTCGGCCATTCTTGATGACCCGGGCCTCGGCGTTGAGGGCCTCTTCGCTGGCGGCATAGAGGTAGGTGACCGTCAGGTTGGTGGTCACCGTGTCCCGCGTGATCCCGTTCAGCGTGGCGTGGGCCATGTACGCCATGGTATCGGCCAGGGAGGCCGTCACCCCGCCGTGCACGAGGTTGTAGGACTGGGCGAACCGGGGCTGATAGGGCAACCGGCCGCGGCAGATCCCGTCCTCCACCTCGACGATCCGCAGTCCGAGATCGTGGACGAATGGCACGCCATCTATGAAGTCCTGCAATTCGGCTACGGTTACCCTGGGCATATGAAGGTGTGGCCTGCTTTAGCTTCCTGCGGGAACCCGACGAGGTCGAAATTGCACGTCGGATGATAACCAGAACGCCCTCGCCTGTCCATCACAATATGGATCGGGCCGACCGGTTGAACCCTTCCTTGCTGTACGCGACGCGTTCGGAGCCGAGGGAAGCCGTCAGCGCGTCCACCAGTGCGTGATGGGCGCCGAGCCGGTACCACTCCCCGTAACCGAACCGCTCGTACATCGCCCGAACCTGGAGGCGTTCGGTCCGCATGCCGCCCGATCCGTCCCCGTCGAAATACGTATCCACGACCACCGAGTGGCAGCGATCCCGGAGCGTTTCCACGAAGGTGTCGGGGTCGTTGGGCAGCATGGGACTGATCGTGACCCGGACCGGAAGGCCGGTTTCCATGGCGGCGTCGAGGGTCTTGAGCCGCCAGGCGACGGAGGGGGCATGGGGCGTGAGATTGCGGCGGACGGTCTCGTCGTGAGTTTCGAGCGTCATGTTCAGCTCGACTGCTTCGATGCGCTTCAGCACGTCGAAGTCCCGGCGGACCATGGGGCTGCGGGTCTGCACGACGAGCCGTTCCGGTTGCAGGCTGGCGAACACCTCCAGGCACTTGCGCGTGATCCGGTATTTCGACTCGGCGCCCTGGTAGGGGTCCGTGGCGGAACTCAGGAATACCCGCACCGGCTTGTCCCGCTTCTTCAGACGGGCCATCTCGGCCTCGAGCCGTTCGGGCGCGTTGATCTTGACGTCCACGTAGTCGCCCCAGGCCCCGCCGTGGTAGAGGTGGACGGGCAGAGCCTGCACATAGCAGTAGGGGCACCGGTACACGCAGCCGACATAGGGCTGCAGGGTATGGGTGTAGTCTTCCAGGAACCCGCCCGTGCGCGTCAGGATCGTCTTGCAGGTAGTTTCGCGTATTTCCGTTTTCACATCAGCCCCACGGGATCCACGTCGACTTTCAGATGAACACGCCGGCTGTCGGCGTTGCGCTCCCATTGCAGCCGGGCCTGCCGCACGGCGTCACGCAGACGCCCGGAATGGCTGCTCCGCGCGATGATCTGCCAGCGGTACTGGTTGCGCACCCGGGCGATCACCGGCGGCGCAGGCCCCAGTATATTCAACCCCCCCGGCTGTTTCCCCATGAGCTCGGCGAACCGGCGCGCCTCCCGCATCACGTATTCGTCCCGTTCCCCCTGGAACAGGATCCCCACCATGCGCCCGAAGGGTGGATAGCCGAGTGCCTTGCGGTCGTTGATTTCCCGGGCGTAAAAGGACTCGTAGTCGTGCGCCTGCGCGCTTGCGACGCTGTGATGCCCTTGCGAATAGGTCTGGACGATCACCTCGCCGCCCAGCTTGCCCCGCCCGGTCCGGCCGGCCACCTGCGTCAGCAACTGAAAGGTCCGCTCGCTGGCCCTGAAATCCGGGAGGTTAAGCGACGTGTCGGCCGAGATGACGCCCACGAGCGTCACGTTCGGGAAATCGAACCCCTTGGCCACCATCTGCGTGCCGAGCAGGATGTCCGCCTCGCGGTTCAGCACGCGGTGGAATATATCCTGGTGGGAACCCTTCCGCGACGTGGTGTCCATGTCCATGCGGACGATCCGGGCGTCCGGAAACCGCTCCTTCAGTTCCTCCTCGACGCGCTGGGTGCCGACGCCCCGGTATCCGATCGACCTGGAACGGCACTTGGGGCAAATCTCCGGCGCCTGGTCCCTGTGGTCGCAGTAGTGGCACCGCATGAACAGGCTGTCGGCGTGGTAGGTCATCGTCACGCTGCAATGGGGACAGGACACGGAGTGCCCGCAGTCGTAGCACTGGACGAAGGGAGAGAATCCGCGCCGGTTCAGGAAGAGGATGATCTGCTCCTTCCGGTCGAGACGGTCCTTGATCCGGTCGGACAGGGGAGCGGAGAAGATCGAAAAGCGCCCCAGCCTGCGCTCCTCCCGCATGTCCACGATCCGCACGCCCGGCAGGGGGCGCCGGTCCACTCGCTCGGTCAGGCGGCAGCATTCGAATTTGCCGGTCTGCGTATTGGCGTAGGTCTCCAGGGAAGGTGTCGCGCTGCCCATGACCGTCACGGCGTTCACCGTGCGCGCCCGGATGACCGCCACGTCCCGCGCGTGATAGAGCGGGGGGTCGTCGAACTGCTTGTAGGACGGTTCGTGTTCCTCGTCGATGACGATCAGGCCGAGATCGGAAAGCGGTGCGAACACGGCGGACCGGGCGCCGACGACGATGCGGTAGTCCCCGGCGCGGGTCCGCCGCCAGGAGTCGTACCGCTCCCCCGGGGACAGGCCGCTGTGCAGAACGGTCACGAGATCGCCGAAATGGGCGCGGAACTGCCGCACGGCCTGCGGAGTCAGGGCGAGTTCCGGCACGAGCACGATGGCCGACCGGCCCGCTTCCAGGGTCTTTTCTATGGATTTCACGTAGACGTGCGTCTTTCCGCTGCCGGTGACGCCGTAAAGCAGCAGGGACTTGAAGGCGCCCTGGCCGATGGCGCCGTGGATCGCCTGCAGTGCCTCGGCCTGCTCCTCCGTGGGATCGACCTCGTCCGGTACGGGCAGTTCGGCGTCCCGGTAGGGATCACGTATCGTCTCCACCTCATGGAGCGAAACCAGGCCCTTCTTCTCCAGTCTCCGCACCACGGCCCGTTCGATCCGCCCCAGGTGCCGGAGCTGCTCCGTGGTCAGCCGGCCGCCGTGCCGCGCCAGGAGGTTGATGCAGCTGGCCTGCCGGGTCGCCCGGGGGATCAGCCTGGTCACGATCCGGTCCGCCTCCTCCTTCGGCGGGACCAGTTCGACCCAGGTCTCGTACCGGATGCCCGGACCGGTGCCGGTTTCTCCGATCGAAATCGTGACCAGGCCCTTCGCCTCGAGGCCGCGAAGGGCCGCGAAGGGTTGCCAGATGCGGGTCTTACGCCGGAGGCTCGTCAACGTGACAGCGCCCTGTTCCGGAACCTGGGCGAGCAGTTCGGCCTGCCGGGGCGCGGCGCGGCGAAGCCGGTCCATGCACTCGGGAGGACAAGGTTCGTCCCGGCTGACGATCTGTTCGCTTTCCGACAGCATGCCCGCGGGCAGGGCGGCCTTGATCGCTTCGCCCCACGGGCAGAGATAGTACCGGCCGATCCACCGCGTGAGGTCGAGCAGCGAGGCGTCCAGGACCGCTTCGCTGTCGAGGACGTCCAACAGCGGCCTGTACCGCGGTACGGGACAGGTGTCCGATAGCGCCGTGATGACACCGGTCATCCTGCGGTTCGTGAAGGCGACCGACACCCTCCGTCCCGGCAGGGCCGTTTCGAGGAGATTGTCCGGAATACTGTAGGAGAATACCTGGTCGACCGGTAGAGGGAGGACTATTTCGGCAAACCGGACGGAAGCCGTCATAGGCTGTGACCGCCGTTTCAATACACCCGATAGAGCTGGTACCTGCCATAGCCGTCGAAGTCGATGAAGACGAAACTACGGCTTATGTTGTTGTAGTGCCATACCTGGTACGGATGGGAGAAGGACCGGTCCCAGGTATGCCGTTCTATCTCGTCCGGCGGACCGTAGACGATATAGACCCGGCCCTGGTCGCTGCGCCAGCCCTTCCGGAGTCCGTCGTCGAAATGTTCGTTCGCGTACGCGATCCGCCGGTAATAGGTGATCATATGCTCGTTCCGGTCCGTTCCGGGCGTGGGGTCCCGGCGTTTCCAGAACGCTTCCAGGGCGACTTTCTGTTCTCCCGCGGGCGCGTCCCTGTATTTCTTCAGCGTATCCAGCTCGTCGTTCTTGGCGATATACCGGAGCTGCTCGGTGATCTCCCTGAAGTTCTTCGCCGTCGTCAGAGGCAGCAGGAACTGCCAGGTGATTTGGAATTCCGATTCGGCTTTCGCCCGGTTTCGAACGGCGCGGTCATCAACTTCGATCTCGAGGGTGTACACCCCCTGGGGCAGGTCGCTGGTATCGAACCGGCCGCTGTACGCGCCGATATGACCCTGCCGTTCCAGGGGTTCCTCAAGGTCCAGCATCACCTTGCCCGATGGTGATTTGATCTTGTACACCACAGACAGCGGCTGTTGCGCCTCGCCGGCCGCGTCCGAATACACCTCGTAGTAGATGTACATGTCGGTATGGTCTTCGCCGAAGGCGCGGGTCAGGTTGGGAACTATCCGGATGCCCCTGCGTTCCAGGCCGACGTTGGACGACCCTTCCAGGACCAGTCCGGCGAACTGGATGTCACTTACGCTCAGCCGGTCCTTGTAGTAATCGGGCACTTCAAAAGGCCGGGCCATGTCATGCTGGCTGCCGGTATCCTGGTCGTAGAGCTTGATCTCCAGGTCGTACTCGCCCGGGGGAAGGTAGGTAGTGTACAGCTTTGCGCGGGAATGGTCCATCACCCGCATCTCGGCTTCGGAATCCACCAGGACCGAATCCCGGATGGTCTCGGCGGTAACCTGGTAGTCGTCATCGTCGATCACGATCAGCGAAAGTTCGAAACGGGCGGCGTAGCGGTCCCCGGCCCGTACGAAACTGAACAGTTCGTTCGAAAGGCGGTAGTAGCAGTCTACACGCGTGCTGTCCACGGTATCGCCGCGCGAGGTGACGATGTCCACCACGGCTAGACTCGGGTTGATCCTGCCCGATTGATCGGGAACGCGGTCCGCCGGAGCGGGAGCGTCCGGTGTCGCCACCGCCGCCGGAGCCGCCGGAGCCGCGAGCACGGTTATGGCCGGCACCGCGAGCAGCATCGCTACGGCCGGCATCGCAAGCCCTGAAAACACCTTGATCCACCTTCCAGCGTCGAACATCGAAACTCCACTGCGCGTAAAAGAGGCGCGCGGCCTTGCCGGCGCGGACCTCGATCGCAAACGCCCGCCAAAGCGCCTTCCCTGGTGCCTTGATAGAGTTGTGTCGGGGTTTACCTTGCAATATATTTGCATTTCGTCGACCGGCAAAAGTATTATTTGCGTTCGCGCGCGACGCGCATACGCACGATTGTTCCTACATAGTATTGAATACAAATGCATCGATTCAGTTCCCCGTATCGACTCGCCCCTCGGCGAAACGGGCGGCGAAACAGGCGGCGAATCGGACGTGACGGTTCAGAAGAAACCCTGATCCGCAGCATGAAGAAAGGAAGGCAGTGTGCCTAAGACGAAGGTCGGTTTTATCGGTGGGGGCGGCATCGCCCGTGAACACATGCAGCACCTGTCCGGTATGGACGACGTGGAACTGACGGCGGTCGCCGACATCAGCGGCGCCGCCCTGGATACCTGCCGGGAAACGTACGGCATCCCCCACTGTTTCGAGGACTACCGGGAACTGCTGGCGATGGATTCGATCGACGCGGTCACCGTGGGCACCCCGAACAGCGCCCATTGCGAGCCGACCATAGACGCGCTCCGGGCCGGCAAGGACGTCCTGGTGGAGAAACCCATGGCCATCACGGCGGAAGAAGCCGCAGATATGGTCAAAGCGAGCCGGGAAACGGGCCGCATCCTGGTGATCGGTTTTCAGCACCGGTTCGCGCCGGAGGCCCGGATGCTCAAACGCTTCATCGACCGGGGAGAATTCGGAAAGATCCTGTACGGACGATGCCTGGCCCTCCGCCGCCGCGGGATTCCGAACTGGGGCGTTTTCGGCCGCAAAGACCTGCAGGGCGGGGGCGCGTTGATCGATATCGGCGTGCATATGATCGAAGCGGCCCACTATCTCATGGGCTCCCCTCAGCCCGTAAGCGCCTTCGGGAGCGCCTACACCTACCTGGGAGACCGGCCCAGCGACACGGTATCCATGTGGCCCGACTGGGATCACGAAACGTACTCGGTCGAGGACCTGGCAGTGGGGATGATCCGGTTCGACAACGGCGCCACGCTCTCCGTGGAGGCTTCCTTCGCGGCGCATATCGGAAAGGGAGAATGGACTTTCTCGCTGATGGGCGAAAAGGCCGGCGGCCAGTTCAGTCCGCCCCGCGTCTTCAAGGACCAGTCCGGCACCATGATCAACATCAAGCCGGACTATCTACCCGATATGGATGGTTTCCGCTTCAAGATGGAACATTTCATCGACTGCGTGCGGACCCGGAAACCGTCCGAGGCGCCGGGCGAGCACGGACTCCTCGTGCAGCAGATCTTGAACGGCATCTACCGGTCCGCCGAAACGGGCCGTGAAGTGCCCATAACAACCCTGGTCTGAGCCGCGGGAAAGAACGGGCGAACCGGGCGGACCGTCACGCCGATCGCTTGACACTTCGACAAGCCGGGAGGAAATGCGTTGTTCACCGACGATCAGTGGTCCTGCTGGGACGAAAACGGCTACGTGATCATACCCGAGGCCGTACCCGCCGCTCACCTGGAAGCCACGATTTCGGCCATCGCTGGATTCCTGGAACTGGACCCCCGCGATCCAGAGACCTGGTACGCCGATCCGCCCCGCCGTCTCGGATTCGTCGAAATGTACCATCACCAGGCGATGTGGGACAACCGGCAGCATGCGCGGGTCTACGAGGCGTTCAAGACCCTGTGGAACGAGGAGAAGCTCTGGGTGAGCATCGACCGTGCGAACATGACGCCGCCGGAACGGGAAGACCGGCCGCACGGGTTCAACGAGTCACTGATTCACTGGGATACGGACACGGCGGTCGATCCCGAGGCGTTCAAGGTACAGGGCGTGCTGTACCTGACCGATACGGACGCCGACCAGGGCGGCTTCCAGTGCGTACCGGGGTTCCACAGGCGGTTCTTCGAATGGGTGAAGACCCAGCCTCCCGACCGTAATCCCATGCAGCCGGACATGACGGGCCTGGAACCAGTCGCCATCCCCGGCAAGGCCGGCGACTTGCTCATCTGGCACAGCCTGCTGCCCCACGGGAACAGCCGAAACACCTCCGACCGGCCCCGCTGGAGCCAGTACATTTCCGCGAGCCCGAGCGCGGAGGATGACGAGAACCTCCGGCAACACCGCGTCTCGCTCTGGAGGAACCGCAAGAACCCGGACGCCTTCCCGGGCGATCCGCGCGGCGTCGAGCGCAGAGGCGAACCCGCGCGCCTCACCGCGCTGGGACGAAGGCTGCTGGGCCTGGACCGCTGGGCGTAAAACGGCCGTGCGCTGAGAGGAGATGTATTCGGCAGGCCGGGACCGGAACGAGAATCCGTGGGGAGGGCACGCCAGGAGGCCGTGCGCCGGGACCTAATCCTTGTTCCCGCCGCAGGACTCCCGGACGATGAGGCGGGAGCGGAGCGTGACCTGTTCGGTCGTGTCTTCTCCGCCGATCTTGCGCAGCAACAGGTCAATCGCCGTCCCGGCTATTTCCTGGTAAGGGACGGCCATCGTGGTCAGCGCAGGCGACAGGTAGGCCGACACGTCTATATCTCCGAAACCCACCACGGCCACGTCTTCCGGTATGCGTAGCCCCCCGTCGCGCAAGCCGCGGCATACGCCGATCGCCGTGTAGTCATCCCTGCAGAGCAAGGCGGTGAACCGGTCCCGCAGGTTGAGTCCCTGGATATAGCCGCCTTCGCCGCGGCTGCCCAGAGGAGGGATGATCTCATGGGCCAGGTCGTTGTCCCCCATCGCCCTGCAGTAACCTCTTCCCTTGGACGAAACCGGGCTATCGAGATCCAGGTTCCGGCCGATGTACCCGATCCGCCGGTGACCCAGTTCGATCAGGTGGTTTGTCGCGTGATAGAAGTCGGCCTCGAGGTCCAGCACGACACCGCTGATATGCTCCGTGGGATAGTAGTACGTCACCACGGGAATGTGGTTCCGCACCATGTCCCGTATTCGATCCGATTCCCCCCGGTCGCCCCGCGTGTTGATCAGTAGCCCGTCCACGCCCCTTGAGATCAACTGCCGGATCTGCATGCCCTGGTCGTCCTGCGAAGACCGGGAAGTCCGGTTCACGGCCATGCCCATCAGCAGCTGATAGTGCTCTCGCTCGGCCGCCCTGAGAATCTGTTCCGTCTGGTTTCCGTACGTTTCAAGGGAGATCTGGTAGGTGAGCAGGCCCAGCGTGCCCGTCTTGCCCGTTACGAATCCCTGCGCCATCAGATTGGGCGTATACTGCATCTCGTCCGCGGTCTGCTTCACGAGCATCCGGGTCTTTTCGCTGACGAGATAGGCCGCGCTGCGGGACAAGGCCCGCGAGACCGTGGAGTGGGAGATTCCCAGTCTCTGCGCAATGTCCTTTATGGTGACCTGCTTGACTCTCATGGACCGATCCGATCTAACCGAGGGCCGATCTGGCTTCGACTGCAGTCCCGCGCCGGAACGGGCGGACGGAACGGCCCGTGACCGTGCAGGATTCCAGAAAGGTCGAGTTAGGACGTGAACGCACGGGTTGGAATGACGAAACGCGTTTTCGAATCAGTACGATAGCGGAGAATGACACCACCCATAAAGATAAAATGGGGCGGTTCCGTGTCAAGGACGTTGAAATCGCCGTCGGAAGGACGGGCGACTCCGGAAGGACGGGCAGCGGCGGAACCCCGGGCAGTGCCGGAACCCCGGGCAGGGGCGGGACCCCGCGCGGGTCACCACGGCATCGTGGTTGGATCCACGGCGCCGGAACCACAGGATTCCCTTACAATCAGATTGGACGCCAGCACGATCTGGCATCCCACCTCCCGGCCCTCGAGAATCTTCACCATCAGTTCCATCGCCGCACGTGCGATGCCCCTGGAGGGCGTCGACTGCGTCGTAAGCGCAGGCGTCACGAAAGCCGATACGTCCGAATCGCCGCTGCCCACGATGGCCACGTCGTCCGGTACGAGGATCCCCAATTCGTCCAGGCCGCGGTATACGCCGATGGCCGTGTAGTCGCTGCAGCACAGGAGGGCGGTGAACCGGTCCTTTACCTCCCGGGATAGCCGATAGCCGGATTCCGTCTGCTGGCGGCCGACGGGCAGGCAAACGGGGTGGAGGCCGTGTTCGGTCATGGCCTTGAAATACCCCGTTCCGCGGGCGGTGTCATGACCGGCGCCTTCCCAGTTCTCACCGAGAAACCCTATGCGCCGGTGACCCAGCGCGATAAGGTGCTCCGTCGCCCGGTGGAACCCTGCCGCGAAATCCAGTACCACGCCGGGGAAGCCCCGGGCGGGATGGTGAAAAGTCACTACGGGTACCCGGTCTTCGACAGTGGCCAGGATACGCTCCGACTCTTCCTCGTCGCCCATGGTCTGGACCAGGAGTCCGTCAATGCCGCTTGATATGAACTGCTCCATCTGCACGGCCTGGCCGGTCTCAGGGGACGAGGAGTCCCATTCGGCGGACATGCCCACCAGGAGCCGGAAGTTCCGTTCGTCCGCGGCTCTCAGGAAGCTCTCGATCTGCGTGCCGGCCTGCTCCTGGTAGCTTTCGCCGGTCAGCAGGCCCAGCGTGCCCGTTTTCCCGGTGGCGAATCCCTTGGCCAGGAGGTTGGGCCGGTAGGAAAACTCCTCGGCAACCCGTTCCACCCGCCTGCGGGTATCCTCGCTTACCATGTGCGACTTGTTCCGGGACAAGGCGCGAGAGACCGTGGTGTGGGAGATGCCCAGCGTTTTCGCGATGTCCTTGATCGTCACCCGCTTCTTTCTCATCGTCCCTTCCGCACCGGTTTCACGGACGCGTCCCCGGCGGCTGGTTATCCGCCTGAAGGCCAGGACCGGTACCCGTTTTTCAGATTTTCGCTGCGAATTACACACGTTTGCAAAAACGAATTTGATCAGGCCCGGTGCGCGTGTCAATCGGTTTTTTCTATGGTGTGATCTTATCCGCGCCGCAGGATTCCCGGACGATAAGATCGGGGCTGAATACACTCCGCCGCGGGGCGGTGCGGTCGTGGATCTGGTGAATGATGTCCTGTATAACCTGGGCGGCCATATCTTCGAAGGGGATGGCTAGCGTAGTCAGGGATGGCCTGACGTAGGCCGAGACTTCGCTGTCTCCGAAACCGGTTACCGCCATGTCATCGGGAACCCGCACGCCGGATTCGATCAGTCCCCTGCAGACGCCGAGGGCCGTGTAATCAGAGCAACATGCAAGGGCCGTATACCGGCCGCGCAGCGCCCTGCCCAGGTTGTATCCGGAACGGGCGCTTCCGGCTTCGACCGGAACGATGCGGGGTGTCAGTCCGTGTCTGCGCATCGCGGTGCGATAACCCATTACATGTGAACGAGGACCGTCCGATCCGATCGGGTCTTCGCCCAGGAAACAGATCCGTTCATGCCCGAGACCGATGAGGTGCTCGGTGACCGCCTGCATGCCCGGGGCCGGGTTCAGGAGAACGCTCGATACATCGTCCACGGCGTATCCAAAGGCCGCGACGGGCAGTTTTCCTCTCGCGGCATGGACGATCCGGGCCGACTCGCTTTCGTCACCGAGTGCCTGGACCAGTATGCCGTCTACGTCACGGGCCTTCAGATGCATGAACTGCTCAGCCTGATCGGATCGTTCAGCCTGTTCAGACCTTTTGGCCTTTCCTGGCTGTTCGGCACTGTCGATTTTCCCGAAAGGTGCGGTCCGGCTCGAGACCGCCGCGGATGTTGCGGTCCGGCTCGAGACCGCCGCGACCAGCACCTGGTAACCTTCTCGAGCGGCGGCCCGCACCAGGTGGCTGATCTGCCGGCCGGTGAATTCCTGGCCGATCCGGTTGGTCACCAGCCCCAGGACGCCTTCCGTTCCCTGTACGAAAGCCTGGGCCATGAGATTGGGCGAATAGTCCATCTCCGCCGCGGTCCGTCTCACAAGCAGACGCGTCTGTTCCTTTACGAGGTGGGACATGCGGGGAGACAGCGCCCGGGAGACCGTGGAGTACGAAATGCCCAGCCGCCTGGCGATGTCCTTGATCGTGACCGGCCTGTTCCTCACGGGTCTGGCTCCCGTGACTGTGCGCGGTTCACGACGGCGGGTAGGATCCATGCCATTGCCATCCAGCGCACACGTGTGTATAGACGGTCGTGACAACACGCTGGTTCATGAATAGGGTATCTCGATTGCATTTGCGGTGATCCGGATCTTGAGGCGTGGGTAAGCGGTGTGGGTATCCTGCGAAAGGTAGGTCTTTGCCGTGAGGATTGTCAAGCGGCAAGGTGGCTCAAGCGCCCGGTCGTCCTTCCCGTTGCCTGGCGGGAATAAAACTATGGCGTACCTTTCCTACCGGATGGTATCTTCTTCTCCGTGAAACCCGATTCATCCAGTCCCTTCCAGCTCGAAACCGAACTCAGACGCGATCTGGGCGTGGTATCCGCCACGACCATCATCGTCGGCGGCATTATCGGTTCCGGCATCTTCGGCGCGCCGGCGGGCATCGCCCAGCAGCTCGGCAATCCCGGCCTGTTCCTCCTGGTGTGGATCCTGGGCGGGGCGCTGGGCTTCGCCGGAGCCCTGTGCTTCGCCGAACTCGGCACCATGATGCCCCGGAGCGGCGGGCAGTTCGTCTACCTGAACGAGGCCTTCCCGCCCATCATCGCCTTCCTCTACGGATGGGTGGAGTTCGTGCTGCTCCAGAGCGCCGGCATGGCCGCCATCGGCGCCATATGCACCAGCTACATGGGGTATTTCATCCCGGCGATCTCGCCCCAGATCACCGTGCTGGAACTCGGTCCCCTGAGCATCTCTTCCCAGCAGGTCGCCGTCTGGGCGCTGATCCTGTTCCTCTGCTATGTCAATTACGTCGGCGTCCGATTCGGCGGACTGGTGATGAACCTGACGACCTTCGCCAAGGTTACGGCCCTGGTCGGCCTGGCGCTGCTGGCCGCCTGGATCGGCGGGAACAGCGAGCATTTCGTGCCGCTGGTGCCGCCGGACATGGACTTCAGCATCCTGGCCGTGCTCGGTCCGGCGATGATCGGCGGTCTCTTCGCCTACCAGGGCTGGGTCAACACCAACATGGTCGTGGGCGAAGTGAAGGACCCCCAGCGTATCCTGCCCCGGGTGATCTTCTTCGGCCTGGGCCTTTGCACGCTCGTGTACCTCGCGGTCAACTGGTCCTACCTGTACATCCTGAGCATCGACGAAATCGCGGCTTCCGAGCGCGTTGCGGCCGACGCGGCAAGCCGGCTGATCGGCCCCGTGGGCGCGTCGCTGATCTCGGCGGCCGTCATGATCTCGACCTTCGGCACCATGAACGGCACCATGATCATCACCCCCCGGATCCCCTACGCCATGGCGAGAGCGGGCCTGTTCTTCAAGTGGTTCACCCATGTGCACCCCCGGTACCGGACGCCGTCCCGCGCCGTCGTGGCCATGTCGATCATGGGTTTCGTGTGGACCTTCCTGGGCGGCTTCCAGGACATCATCAACGCCTTCGTCTACATCGTCTACCTGTACTACGGGCTCAACGTCCTCGCCCTCATCGTGCTCCGGCGCAAGCATCCGAACGCCCACAGGCCCTACAAAGTCCCCGGCTATCCCTACGTGCCGGTGCTGTTCCTGGTGGTGGTGGCCTGGGTCGTGGTGACGGTCGTCACGCAGAACTTCCTGCAGGCGCTGCCCGGACTGGGATGCCTGGGCCTGGGGGCCGTGGTATACCTGGTCTGGTTCCGGAAAGCTTAACGCGATAGGTCTCACGTCGTCCCTGCACCGCGGTATTCCGGTCCATCTGCCTGACGCAGTACAGGACCTGTCGCACCCCGCTTCCTCTCCTACCCCGATGGGCTTTTTTCCGCTTTAAATCCCGCCGCGAAGAGGATCATAACCAGTATGACCAGGACGGCGGGCAGGCTCCAGAATACCTGCCAGTCCGACAGGCTGAGACTCCCCGACGAACCGAGAAAGGCATTGTAGACCCGGCCGGCGATCTGGGCGCCGATCAGCATGCCCAGTCCGCTGGAAACGAGGACGAACAGCCCCTGGGCCTGTCCGCGGTTCGCAGATGTCGCCTGCTGGTCCATGTAGACGTGGGCGGTCACGAAGAAGAAGTCGTAGCAGATGCCGTGGAGGATGATCCCCGTAACGATCAGGGTCCACAGCGCGTCCGGCGCACCGAGGGAGAACAGCCCGTACCGGATGATCCAGGCGGCCATGGCGATCAGCAACATGCGCTTCACGCCGAGTCGCCGGAAGAAGAAGGGCATGCACAGCATCAGGAACACCTCGGAAAACTGGCCCAGGGTCTGCGTGCCGGCGATGTTCGTGAATCCCGTCGCGCCGAGGTAGATCTGCGTGAAGTTGTAGTAGAAGGCCAGCGGGATGCAGAGGAGCAGGGCGCTCAGGATGAACAGGTAGAACGACCGGCTTCCCAGTTCCTGCAGGGCGTCCAGCCCGATCACGGACCGCAGCGATGCCTTCCTTCCCGCGGCGGCCGGCGGCGTCCGGCCGAGTGTGAAGCTGTACAGCCCCATGACCAGGCCCGCCGCTCCGGTCGTGTAGAGTGGCCAGGCCGTCTCTTCGGGGATGACCCCGCCCGTGAACAGCCCCAGGACGAAACTGATGAAGAGGCCCGCGGCGATCCAGCCGACCGTGCCGAACACCCGGATCAGCGGATACTGCGCTTCCCGGTCCTCGATCCGGTGAAACGTGATGGCGTTCACCAGGCCCAGGGTCGGCATGTAGCAGATGTTGTAGGCCAGCAGGAGGAGGATGAAGAGGAGCGGCGAATCCACGGCCCCGGGAACGAGCAGCATGACGCCGCCTGCCAGGATGTGCAGCCAGCCGAGGATCCGTTCCGGAGCGAAATAGCGGTCCGCCACCAGGCCCAGGAAGAAGGGAGAGATGATCGCGGCCACCGGATTTACCGTGTAGGGCCAGTGGGTCAGGTCTCCCATCCCGTGGGCGCTCATGTAGACGGCGATCGTCGTGAACCAGGCCCCCCAGATGAAGAACTGGAGGAACATCATGAGACAAAGGGATGGGGACATGGAATCCTGGTTCTATGGGCCGGTCCGGGCCGCCTGGTTTACCGGTGCCGCCGGGGTCAGATGGCCGACCGGGACGCGGCTGGCGGACACCGGGACTATCTGCCGACCTTGTAGCCGTAGCCTACGGCGATCCACGCCTTGACCGGCTGCTGCCTCAAGGTGGCGGGATGATATCTGGAAGCGAAGATCTTCTGAAGCAGCAGATCGTCGATCTCGGCGTATCCGGTCGATTCGATCATAGTGGCGTCCACGACCTCCCCTTGTTCATCAATCAGCAGTTCGAACCGGACGATGCTGTCTTTCACGTGGCGCAGATTCCGCGGGATTTCCCTCCGGGAGATGCTCATGTTGAGACGGCGCGGAATGGGCGGCGTGTCGTATTTCCAGGTGCCGTCGCCCCCATCGCCGAGGCCGCCCGTACCGCCGCTCCCGCTTCCCCCTTCGACGCCTCCCGCGACGCCCGATCCCGCCATGCCGGCCTCGTCGCCGGGTTCACTCTCGGATTCCATGGCGACGGCCACGGCCCTTTCCATTTCCTCCTGGGAAGCGATCTCATGTTCCTCGGCGATCAGGCTGTCGTCGATCGGTTCGGGTATCCCCACGACCACGGGGACGGGCACGCCCTGGCTCATGATGTCGTCACCGGGATCTTCCGGTGGCTCGAGCCGGCCTGGCCGGCCGCCGCCCTGCTCCGACGTGAGCAGCCTGGCCGGATCGATGAGGTCGATCAGATGATCGGGATAGGGCAGGATCTCAAGCTCCACCATGGGCTCGAAGTCGATCTGGCTGTAGACGTAGATGCCGCCTGCGGCGAAGAAATGCAGGAAGGCGGCGAACCAGACTCCGGCGCCGAGAAACCGGCGCGAGAACCGCTTTAGCGGGTGGGGAACCAGATCCTCGACCTCGTACCGATCCAGGTACCGTCCGATCCGGTTTGCGTATTGTGCGGACCACGCGAACCATGCGGTCCGTTCGGACCGTGCTGACCGCTCAAATCGCCTGTTCATGGGAGGTCATCTCGGGGGCCGGCCACGAAGGCCCGACGGGAGAAAACTGACGGCTCGGTTTATGCCCATAAGTTCCACCGCGCCAGTCGTACTGTCAAGGTTTTTGCCCGTGTCGACTGGGTGCCGGAACCCCACTGACTGCAACCATAAAACGCTTGACAGGGACCCACCCCGGTTTCATCATGCCTTACGTTTTAAGGTTCGTTCCGCCTTGCCGGGTGAACCGGTATCCGCTGCTGTTTCCACGTATTCACGACGGTGTTCATCCCACGGTCATCCGGACCGGGCGTCACGGGTGGCCGTGATGCCGTTTACCGGACGGGGATCATGCTCATGAGCGTTCCGACGACTGGAATGAAACGCGTCATGGCCGGCCTGCTGCTCTGCGGTCTCTTCGGCGGACCGGGCGGACCGGGCGGACCGGGTGGCCTTGCCATCCTGGGCGTCCCCGGCGGACCAGACGGCCAGGTCCACGCCCAGGAAGAGGGAATCACCCTGGAGATGACCACGGAAGCGGGGACCATCGAGATCGTGCTCGATCCGGTCCGGGCGCCCGTTACCGTGGCGAATTTCCTGCGGTACGTGGACGCCGGACAGTACAACGGCGGGGTGTTCCACCGGACGGTGACCATGGACAACCAGCCGAACAACGATGTGAAGATCGAGGTGATACAGGGCGCCGTAAACCCCGATTACCGGGACGACAGCTATCCGCCCAACAGCGGATTCGATCCGATTCCCCTCGAACGGACCTCCACGACCGGACTGAAGCATGTCGACGGGGCCATCTCCATGGCGCGCATGGGGCCCGACACGGCAACCTCCGGGTTCTTCTTCTGCATCGGCGACCAGCCCGAACTGGATTTCGGCGGCAAACGCAACCCGGACGGGCAGGGATTCGCCGCATTCGGCCGCGTGACCCGGGGCATGGACGTGATCCGGAAGATCCAGATGTCCTCCCGCGAAAACCAGCGTCTCACGCCGCCGGTCGTGATCACCAAAGTGGAAAGAATGACCAGGTAGTCAGCACCGACAGGACAACCACGGACGGGGCAACCTCGGACAGGAGGAGCGCTTCATGGCCGATCGCGTTGAGCGGCCGGAATCCTTTTTCGGCTTCCGGCTCGGCGACGACCGCAAGATGGCCCGCTGGGACCGCATCGCGGAGTATTTCTACCTGCTGAACCAGCAGAGCAAGGACATCCGGGTGGTCAACCTGGGTCCCACGACGGAGGGCAACCCCTTCCTGATGGCCATCATCACCTCCGCGGAGAACCAGGCCAGGCTGGAGGAGCTTCGGGAGGTCAACGGGCGGATCGCCGATCCGAGGGGCCTTTCCGATACCGAGATCGACGGCCTGGTGCAGGAAGGCAAGGTCATCGTCTGCCAGTCCATGAGCCTCCACGCCAATGAAATCGCCGCGACGCAGATGGCGCCTCAGCTTGCCTACAACCTGGTGACGGGCGAAGACGAGGCCACGAAGCAAATTCTGGAAAACGTGATCTTCCTGATGGTGCCCTGCTTCAATCCCGACGGGCAACTCATGGTGACCGACTGGTACAACGAGCACCTGGGCACGGACTACGAGGGATGCGACCTGCCCTGGCTGTATCACCGGTACTGCGGCCACGACAACAACCGGGACGCCTTCATGCTGAACCTGGTGGAATCGAAGTACATGGCCCGGATCATGTTCCAGGACTGGCATCCCCACGTATTCCAGGACCACCACGAAATGGGCGGCTATCAGCCCCGCCTGTTCGTCTGCCCCTATTGCGAACCCATTCATCCCCACGCCGACCCGCTCGTATGGCGCGAGATCAACTGGTACGGGGCCCACATGGTCTACAAGCTGGAGGAAGCGGGCCACCAGGGCGTTATCAGCGGCGCCATGTTCCCGGCCTGGTACCATATGGGGTTTCACTGGCTCGGCAACTACCACAACATCGCGAGCCTGCTTTCCGAAACGGCCCAGGCGAAACTGGCCAGTCCCCTCTACGTGCATCCCCATCAGCTCAGGGGCGAGGACGGAAACACCCTGCACACGCTGCCCCATTACAAGCCGCAGACCAATTTCCCGAATCCATGGCCGGGGGGCTGGTGGCGGTTGCGCGACATGGTGGACCAGCAGCTCGTCGCCGCCACCGGAATCATGGATATCGCGGCACGGTGCCGGGAAACGGTGCTGCGGAACGCCGTGCAGAAGGCCCTGCATCAGACCCAGAGGGGCCGGGAAGACGATTCCGCGGGTTTCTTCATCCGCCCTGACCAGCACGATCCGGCGGTCGTGACCCTCCTCGTGAACGCCCTGCTTCGCCAAGGCATCGACGTGCAGCGAACCCGGACTCGGGCGACGGTGGGAAGCCGGGTCTATCCCGCCGGTACCTGGTTCATTCCCAATGCCCAGCCCAAGCGCGGCGTGGTCAAGACGCTGCTGGAGCGGACCTTCTGGCCGGACGACGCCTGGGCGCGCAAGGCCGACGGCTCCCCCACCAGGATCTTCGACACGACGACGGACACGCTGGCGGAGATGATGGGCGTCTGCGCAGAACCCGCGGAAGTGCCCCACGCAGCCCTGGACGTGGAAGCCCTGAACCTGGATGCCGTGACCGAACCGGCGTCGGCGAACGGTGCGGTGACCGGCGACGGCGCGCACGGCATGGCCATCGACCCCCGTTTTAACGCCGCCTTCGCCGCAGTCAATGCGGCGCTCGTTGCGGGCGCGGATGTCTGCCGTGCCACCGGCCCCGTATCCGTGGGCGGCCAAGGCATGTCGCCCATGCCGCCCGGCGCCTTTATCGTCAGCGGGATCGACCAGGCGAGGTCCGAGGAGATCGTCCGGGATGCCGGCGCCGCGGGCTACCGCCTCGAAGATCCGGTGGAAGGCGAACCCGTCGGGCCGCCGCGCATCGCCATGTACCAGCGGTACTGGGGCGGCAACATGCCCGAAGGCTGGACCCGCATGACGCTGGAGCAGTCGGGTTTTTCCTACCGCTCCGTACGGGACGCCGATATCCGGGACGGCCTCAGCAACCTCTGCGACGCGTTCATCCTGCCCGACGACACGATGGACATGATGGCCGGCACGGAACAGGAGATCGAAAGACGCCTGAAGACCGTGCCCCAGCCCGAAAAGTACCGCAGCGCCCTGGGCGAATCGGAAATCGAGGCCATCGGCGCCTTCGTGGAGAAAGGCGGCACGCTCGTGGCCGTCGGCCGCGCGTGCCAGCTTCCCATCGAGAAGTTCGGCCTCCACATCACCGACGTAACGGCCGGACTGCCGGAAAGCGCGTTCTTCTGCCCCGGTTCCACGCTGCGGATCCGGGTCGACAACACCCACCGGCTGGGATACGGCATGCCGGAGCGGGCCCTGGCCATGCACCGCGGCAGTCCCGTGTATTCGATCAACCCATCGCACTTCAACGACCGGTACGAGGTGGTTGCCGCCTATCCCGAGAAGGACGTGCTCGAGAGCGGGTGGCTGATCGGCGAGGAACACATCGCCGGCAAGCCCGCCATGATCAGCGTGCGCCACGGAGAAGGCCGCATCGTACTCTACGGGTTCCAGGTCAATTTCCGCAACCAGACCCACGGCACCTTCAAGCTGCTCTTCAACGCGTTGTACGGGAGCTGACGGGCAAGCGAGCGGAGAGGACAGGCCCACCCCATGCCCATCGTCGATTTTCACAACCACGTCTATCCGCCCCGGTACGTCGAGGAGATCCGGAAGGGTCCCAGCGCGTACACCGTGACCGATGACGAAGACGGCAACCCGGTCCTGCACTCTCCCGGCGACTACAACATCCTGGTGCCCGGTCACCGGCTCATGGACGTGCGCCTGGAGGTCATGGACGCGGCCGGCGTAGACACGCACGTCATCACCTTCACGGCGCCCGGTACGCTCATCGAGACGCCGGACCGGTCCGCCGAACTCAGCAGCAGGGTCAATGATCTTTTCGCCGAGATTCAGCAGGCCCATCCGGACCGTCTGCCGGCCCTGGCCACGCTTCCGCTGAACAAGCCGGAGGCCTGCGCCGCCGAACTGGAACGGGCCGTCGGTTCGCTGGGCCTCAAAGGGGCGTGCGTGTACAGCAACGCCAACGGCGTGGCGCTCAGCGATCCGTGCTTCTGGCCCATGTACGAGATCGCGGACGATCGTGGAATGGCCGTCTTTATCCATCCCACCTTCCCCCTGGGCGTGGAGGCCATGCAGGACTACATGCTCATGCCCGCGGTGGGATTTCTCATGGATACGACCCTGGCCACGGCCAGCCTGCTCTTCAGCGGCGTGGTGGAGCGCTTTCCGAACATACGCTGGGTGCTGGGCCACCTGGGCGGCGCCGTGCCCTACCTCGCCGAGCGCTTCGACCGGTGCTACGAGGCCTTTCCGCAGTGCCGCGCCAACCTGGAGCACCATCCCACGGTCTACCTGAAGAACCAGTTCTACTACGACACGGTAAATTTCGACGTGGACGCGCTGCATTTTGCCCTGGGATTCGCCGGGGTCGATCGTATCCTGGCCGGAAGCGACTATCCCCACCAGATCGGCAGCATGCCGAAGATGATCGAGAGCATCAACGCGATGGACCTGACCGAAGAAGACCGCAAAGCCATTCTGGGAGGGAACACCGTCCGCCTGCTGGGGTTGTGATCGATCCACCGCCGGCCGGACCGCGTCCAGAGCAACCCGGTCCCGATGGGCGACGACACCGGTTCAACGTTCCAGCCTTCGAGATCGGAGTGTTAGATCCATGGACCTGAAACTCCGTGGCAAAAGAGCAATCGTCACCGGCGCCAGCCGGGGCATCGGACGTTGCTGCGCGCTGGCCCTGGCCCGTGAAGGCGCCCGCGTGTGCGGTACGGCCCGAAACCGGGACCTGCTGGACGAGGTGGTCCGGGAAATCGAAGCGGCGGGTGGCGAGGGACACGCGGTCACCGCCGACCTGACCTCGCTGGACGACTGCCGCAGGGTGGTCCGTGAGGCCGCCGACGCCTTCGGTGGTATCGACATCCTCGTCAACTGTGCCGGGGCGGCCCGGGGAGGCGACATCCTGGAGCTTCCCACGGAACAGATCGACGAGGGGTTGGCGCTCAAGGCCCACGGATACCTGAGGATGTCACAACTGGTGATCCCGCATATGCAGGAGAACCGTTGGGGGCGCATCGTCCATATCGCCGGCAGCGCGGGTACGAGCCCCGGCCGCGGCAACATCCCGTTGAGCGTGGCCAACATCGCCGTCCTGAACAGTACGCGGGCCCTGACAGACGCGGTTTCCGGCGACGGCATCCTGGTCAATGCCATATGTCCCGGCATGACAAACACCAAGCGTGCCCGGGACCTGCAGCAGGTGGAGGCCGACCGGCAGGGGCGCGACGTCGTGGACCTGCTTCGCGAAGCCGGCGAGCGGATTCCCGCCGGCCGCATCGCGGAACCGGAGGAGATCGCTACCGTGGCGACTTTTCTCGCGTCCGAACCCTGTTCGTATGTCTTCGGCACCGCCGTCTACATGGATGGCGGCGAGCGGCGGGGCACGCCCTGATGCCGGCACACAACCCTATGCCGGGGCACGCCCTGAAGCCGTTCGGGCGAGCACCGTTTCAACTGGCGCTCGCCTCTGTCGGCTTCATCGGTCGTTTACATCGATCGTCTACATTGGTCATTTCCAATAAAAAAGGAGAATCATCATGGCTGAGAACACCTCCAGGTCCTTCGCGGCGCATGCGGACGGCGCGGACTGGGTCAAGGGCCTGCGGCCCTATTTCGTGTACCGCGACCTGGGCATGAAGTCCGCCACCGAAGGCCGGGTGATGGCCCACGTCATCCGGGCCGCCCAGTCCTGCGACGGCCCCATGGGCTATCATTCCCACGAACTCGAGTTTCAGATGAACTACCTGCTGAAGGGCTGGGCGCGCATCGACCTGGCGGACGTGGGCGAGATCGAGGTGACCGCGGGCGACGCGTGGTACCAGGCGCCCGGCGTCGCCCATGAACTCATGGAGTACTCCGACGATTTCGAAGTCATCGAGATCACCATTCCGGGTGACTTCCCGACCATCGACGAAACGCGTTAGGAAAAGGCATGAGAGTTGGATTCATCGGGCTGGGCAACATGGGGAACCCCATGGCCGCCAGCCTCCTGCGCGCCGGACACGCCCTGCGCGTCCACGACCTGGACGAGGAAAAGGCCTCGAACCTGCTGGAGGCCGGGGCTACCTGGGCTTCGTCCCCCCGCGAGACGGCCGTAGGCGCCGATGCGGTCCTTACATCGCTGCCCGGTCCCGCCGTGGTGGAGACGGTCGTTCTGGGCGAGGACGGCGTGTTCGAAGGTCTCGGACGCGGGACCGCCTATATCGACACGAGCACGGGCGAACCGGGACTCATCCGGCGCATCGCCCATGAAGGTGCGGCGCGAGGCATCGACGTGCTCGACGCGCCGATCAGCGGCGGAGTATTCGGCGCCAGGGACGCCACCCTTACCGTCTTCGTCGGCGGGCCTCAGGCGGTGTTCGACCGGTACGCACCCCTTTTGCGCGATATGGGCGAAACGGTCGTCCGCATGGGGGATACCGGCAGCGGCGTAGCGACCAAGCTGGTGAACAATCTCATGATGTTCACCAATTTTATCGGCGCCTGCGAAGGGATGGCCATCGGCGCTCGGGCCGGCATCGATCCGCGTGAGTTAATCGAAGCCATCCGACCGAGCATGGGCCAAAGCCGGATGATGGAGCGGTGCCTGACCCGCTTCCTGGACGACCAGTCCCTGTATTCCGCCGTCGACCTCGGGGTCAAGGACATGCACCTGGGCGTGGAGCTCGGCAGGTCGCTCGACGTCCCGTTGGAAATCGCCCCTATGGTTGAGGACCTCCTGAGGCGTTACCAGGACCGGGGAAACGCACAGGCCGACATTCTGGAGTACATCGGAGATTACCTGAAACGGGCGGGCGTCGCGGGCGTCACGGGCGTCGACCCATCCGGAAAACCGTGAGGTAAACCATGCACTGGAAAACATCCATCATCCTTGCTGTGTTCCTGATACCGGGCGCCGTCATGCTGGGTGCTGCCGGGCCAGGCACCGCCGCGGCCGTACCGATCGCTGTTGCAGCCGCACCGGTCGCTATCCCGAGCTCCGCTATACCGGCCGCGATCGCCAACCCAGGCACGGACACATCATCCGCGACCGCCAATCCGCAGTCCGAATCCGGGTCGCTCGATATCCGGGGCGCCTGGAAACCGGAAGCGTACCGGCTCAAATCCGGTCCGGTCCACGAGGTGACCGGGCTGATCTCCTTCACCGAAAAGGACTGGTCGGTCCTCTTCTTCATCGTGACCGACGAGGGCCCCCGGAGGGGATCCGGCGAGGGGGGCACCTACACGCTGGAAGGGGACAAGCTGACCTTCCGCCACCTGTACAACCTCTCCGGCGGCCACGCCGTCGACGGTTTCGAGGCCAGCGAGCTGTCGATGAGGGTGAGGCCGGCGGACGCCGAAGACGCGCCTGCCGAACCCTGCACCATCACCATAGAAGATGATCTCCTGACCATCTTCTTCCCCAGCGGAAACCAGATGACCTTCCGCCGCAGTTCCCGTTGAAGTACGGGCCATTCCACGCCGGCGTCCGTATCCTTCTGCCGGGCCGGTCGTTCCACTGGACCGGTCCCACACCTGCCCCAACCCTTGCAGCCCGCGCTGACTATGATGATACATGCGCTTGAGGTCCCGGAATCAGTTGACTTGAACCGATAAACCGGCTTATCTTTGGACGCTGTCAAATAGCCGGATCGAGACCCGGAAACCAGTACATGCCATCCGAAGACCTGACCCGAGACATGAAGAGGACCGTCGGCATCGAGGCCGCCCGTATGGTCAGCCCGGGCGACGTGGTCGGATTGGGCACGGGATCGACGGCGGAGTTTATGATCGAGGAACTGGGGCGCCGCGTGCGGGAGGAGCAACTGGACATCGTCGGCATCCCCACGTCCTTCGACGCGTCGGTGCTGGCCCGCGGGAACGGCATCCCGCCGGGCACGCTGGACGACGTGGACCGGGTCCACATCGCCGTGGACGGCGCGGACGAGGTCGATCCCGCGATGAACCTGATCAAGGGCCGGGGCGCCGCTCACCTGCGCGAGAAGATCGTGGACGGCATGGCCGAACGGTTCGTCGTCATCGTGGACGAATCGAAACTGGTCGAACGGCTGGGCACGAAACGCCCCGTGCCGCTGGAAGTCCTGCCCATGGCCGTTCAGCCCGTCATGCGCACGGTCGTAGCACTGGGTGGCGAACCCGTGCTGCGGATGGCGGTCCACAAGGACGGGCCGGTCATCACGGACCAGGGGAACATGGTGGTGGACGCCCGTTTCGACGGGATCGACGACCCCGGTGAGATGGAGCGCACGCTCAACAACGTACCCGGCATCCTGGAGAACGGCCTCTTCGTCGGACTGGCGACCGAGGTCCTCGTCGGGAGGATATCCGGCGAGGGCCGGATCGAGATTGAAAGACGAACCTGAAACCCGGGGCCGGCCGGCGCGCTCCGACGTCCAATCGCTCCGACGTCCATTCGGTCCGATGGCCGCGCGACACTTACTGAGATGATTAAATGAACGATATCGGATACTTCAGCCTCCTGCTCGCCTTCATGACCGCGGCCTACGGCGGCGTGACCAGCGTGGTCGGCGCCCGGGCGCGGAACCCGCAGATGATCGCCAGCGGGGCCCACGGCGTCCTCGCCACCTTCGGCCTGCTGACCCTGTCGTCCATCGTGCTGATATACCACCTGTACACGGGCAACTTCCAGGTGGAGTACGTCGCCTCCTACACCAGCAGCACCCTGCCCGATTTCTACCGCGTCACCGCGATGTGGGCCGGGCAGAAGGGCTCCCTGCTCCTGTGGGTATGGACCCTGGCCCTGTTCGCGCTGGTGGTGCACCTGACGAACCGGGACCGGAACCAGACGCTGATCCCCTACGTCCACGCGGTGATGATGTCGGTGGTCCTGTTCTTCATCGCCCTGCTCATCTTCATGGCCGACCCCTTCGAGCTGCTTCCCTTCGTGCCCGCCGAGGGCCGCGGCCTGAACCCGGTGCTGCAGATGCCGCTCATGATCATCCACCCGCCCATCCTGTACCAGGGCTACGTGGGGACCGTGGTCCCCTTCGCTTTCGCTATGGCCGCGCTGATCACGGGGGAACTGGGCGACACGTGGATCCGGACGATCCGCCGATGGACCCTCTACGCCTGGTTCTTCCTCGGTTTCGGCCTGATGCTGGGCGGCCGGTGGGCCTACGTCGAGCTGGGATGGGGCGGATACTGGGCCTGGGACCCGGTGGAGAACGCGGCGCTCATGCCCTGGCTGACCATCACGGCCTTTCTCCATTCCGTGATGATCCAGGAGAAGAAGGGCATGCTGAAGATCTGGAACTTCATCCTGATCATCCTGACGTTCGGCCTGGTCTACTTCGGCACCTTTCTCACGCGGAGCGGGGTCGTCTCATCGGTCCATTCCTTCACCACCTCGGGCATCGGCCCCATGTTCCTGGGATTCGTCATCGTCTCGATGGTGTTGTCCTTCGCTCTCCTGATCAGCAGGCGCCGCGCCCTGAAGGCACGCAGCGAACTCGACTCCTTCGTCTCGAGAGAAAGCAGCTTCCTGCTGAACAACCTGGCCCTCGTCGGCGTGTGCTTCGCCATCCTGTGGGGGACCATATTCCCCGTGCTCTCCGAGGCGGTCAGCGGGGAGAAGATCACGGTGAGCGCGCCGTATTTCAACCAGATCAACGTGCCCCTGGGCCTCTTCCTGCTCTTTCTCACCGGCGCGGGCCCGCTCTTCGCCTGGCGCAAGACGTCCGTGCAGAGCCTGAAGCGGCATTTCTCCATACCCATCGCCTGCTTCCTCGCCGTGGCCGCCATCCTGCTCGCCTTCGGCATCCGGCACGTCTATGCCGTGCTTTCCTTCAGCATGTGCGCCTTCGTGGTCGGCGCAATCGGTCTGGAGTTCTACCGCGGCGCTCGCGCGCGCCGGTCGACGAACGAAGAATCCTGGCCCGCGGCCTTCTACCGCCTGGTCATGAGCTACAAGCGCCGGTACGGCGGTTACGTCGTCCACATCGCCATCGTGCTCCTCTTCGTGGGCTTCACGGGAAAGGCGTTCGACCGGGAGGAGAACTTCGCGGTCCGGGAGGGCGAGTCCTTCCAGATCAAGAACTACACGCTGGACTTCGATTCCCTCACCGAGACCAACATGGGCGAGTACGTGTCCTACGCCGGCCTGCTGCGCCTTTCCGTGGACGGCGAGCCCGTCGTGATGATGGCCCCTGAGAAGCGGCTCTACCCCATTCAGGACCAGGTGACTTCGGAAGTTTCCATCTGGTCGACAGTGAATGAGGACCTGTACGTGGTCCTGGCGGAACTGAACGAAACGCTTGACGTAGCTACATTTAAGGTCTACATTAATCCATTAGTAAACTGGGTCTGGGTCGGTACGGCGCTGCTCATGCTGGGAACGATCATCCTGTTCCTGCCGGATCGATTCGGAAGGAAACCAGGCGCACGCGAGCGGTCCGCATAACCGCGTCGCAGTTTAAAGTACGACAACCCGGATGATGCCACCGGAAACTGCATATTGTACGACTTGATTGGGTAACTCGATAAGCAGGATGGGGGCGCTCCTTAAGGAAGAACGGGCGCATCGGAACACGGATTTCACAAGCAAAACGCAAGATCGACACCGTTCCTGGCGAACAGGTGGAATCAGATTCAGTTCAACTTCAGATTTTACTTTGCTGAATTATGCACGCACTTTCCCGGCGCCGGAAGGCGAAGGCACTTTCTTAAGCGGAAAACATTGCAAACGCTTGACGGCAGATCGTCGGGAATACGCGCATAAACGCCCCTTCGGCGGAACGGTTCGAAAGATACGGGTGCCATCCCTTCCTCGCCCGTAAGCAAAACGCCCCTGCCGGCGAAAGCCGTCCCGGTCACACTCCGGTCCGGCGGCCAGCTTATCGAACATAATCCCGGGCTCGACGCAACTGTTCAATGCCACTGCGCTCGATACCACTAAAGGGATAAGCTGCTCTATCGCAGGGGGTGTTGTATGGAATTCCCATTGGAAAACCTGAACGGGTTATTGCTGCCTCTGGCCGCGCTGACCGTGTTTTCCGGTCTCGTCGGGCTGGTCATCGGCATGCTCTGGCGGCGCAGCAAAGCCGGCGAAATGGAGGAAAAGGCCCAGAAGCGCGCCCAGCGCCTTTTCAAGGAAATGGAAGTGCAGCGGCGGGCGGAGATGCTGGAGGAGAAGCGGAAATGGCACGACGCTAGGGAGGCCCAGGAGGAGGAAATCAACAGAAGGCAGTCCGCCCTGGTGAGCCAGGAGCAGGATATGATGGACCGGGAGAAAGAGTGCGAGCAGCGGAATGACAGCCTGAAGGACCGCGAGGACCAGACCAGCCTGCGGGAAGACGAACTGGAAAAGTCGGAAGAGCGGCTGAACGCGCAGGAAGTCCGCCTGAAGGAATCGGCCTCGGTATACCGCAACCGGCTGGAATCCCTGGCCAGGCTGACCTCCGAGGAAGCCAAGCAGCAGCTCAATAACGAACTCATCCGAGATGTGAAGCAGGAAGCCGAGCACCAGGTAAGGGACATACTGAAAACCGCGCAGACCAATGCCAACCGGGAAGCGAGACAGATTGTCACGCTGGCGATCAGCCGGTGCGCGGTGGATCAGTCCACGCAGACCAGCGTCGCGGTGGTTCCTCTGCCCAACGACCAGATAAAAGCCCGTATCATCGGGAAAGACGGCCGCAACATACGGACTTTCGAGGCGGCCAGCGAAGTCAAGGTGATGGTGGACGATACGCCCGAAGCCGTGGTCATCTCCTGTTTCGATCCCATTCGCCGGGAAATCGCACGGACGGCCATGGCGGATCTCGTATCCAACGGGAAGATCACCCAGAGCCGCATTGAGGAGATCATCGGACGGGCGCGGGAACAGATCGACAGCCGCCTGCTCTCGGAGGGTCAGCAGGCCGTCAACGAGCTCAAACTGAAATCTATGCACCCCGAGATGATGAAACTGGTCGGCCGGTTGCGGTTCCGTTCCAGTTACGGCCAGAACGCCCTGGATCACTCGAAGGAGGTGGCGTTCCTCACCGGGATGATGGCCGTCGAGATCGGCCTGGACGAAATACTCGCCCGGCGCTGCGGACTCCTGCATGACGTGGGCAAGGCCCTGGACCACGAGATGGAGGGATCCCACCCGGAAATCGGCCTGGCCTTCGCGGAAAAGTACGGCGAACCCGAGGAAGTCAAGAACGCCATCATCGCCCATCACAACGACGAGAACGAGGAAATCACCTCGCCGATCACCTTTCTGGTCGCCGCGGCGGACGCCATTTCCGGCGCCAGGCCCGGCGCTCGCAGGAATGATCCGGAAGACTATGTCCGCAGAGTGGTGGAACTGGAAGAACTCGCCCGTTCCTTCGACGGGGTGGCCGACGCCTACGCCATCAACGCCGGCCGTGAGATCCGGGTCATGGTCCGGCCGGACCAGGTGGACGACGACCGGACGCACACGCTGGCTTCCGAGATCTCCCAGAAGATCCGCAACGACCTGACCTATCCCGGACACATCAAGGTGACCGTCATCCGCGAAAAGATCGCCCACAGGATGACGAACAAGCGGGACGACCAGCAGCATAGCGGACGTCGAAGGTCGTACGGACGAAACCGGAACCGGCGACAAGCTGCGGCGTCCAGCGGACAGGCGGCGGGATAGCCACGCCGCGCAGCGGATTCCCGTGTCTCTTACCGAAGAAATCAAGGCCCATGCCGCGTCGCTCGGATTCGATCTTGCCGGCGTAACGACGGCCGATCCACCCCGCCACGGGGGTTACTACGCCGAATGGGTCGAGCAGGGCCTGGCCGGCGAGATGGCCTACCTGGAACGCCAGATCGAGAAGCGGCAGGATCCGCGGAAAATCCTGCCGCACGCCCGGTCCCTCGTCGTGGTCGCCATGAATTACCGGTGTCCGGACCCGGACCCCGTCTCCGAAAATACGCCCGAAAACACACCGGACCTCATGCCGGGGCACACGCTCGGTGGCTCGCACGAAGGTACGTCCGAAAGTACCCCTCGCGGCAAAATCGCCCGGTACGCCCGGGGCGACGATTACCATGACGTGATGAAAGAGAAGCTGCTGGCGCTGCTTCGATTCGTGCAGGACCGGGCCGACCGTCCCGTGGAAGGGAAGGTATACGTGGACACGGGGCCCGTGCTGGAACGGGAATTCGCCGTCCGCGCCGGCCTGGGGTGGTTCGGGAAGCATACCAACCTCATCCACAAGCGCGTGGGATCGTGGCTGTTGATCGGGGAGATCCTCCTCGACATCGAACTGGACCCGGACGGGCCCGAGGCCGATCACTGCGGCACGTGCACCCTGTGCCTCGAAGCCTGTCCCACGGACGCCATCGTCGAACCCTACGTGGTCGATTCGCGCCGCTGCATCTCCTACCATACCATAGAACTGAAAGGCGCCATTCCCCTGGAGTACCGCGCGGCAATGGGAGACCGCGTGTTCGGGTGCGACGACTGCCAGGATGTCTGTCCATGGAACCGCCGCGCGCCCGAAACCGGTCATCCGGCCTTCGCTGCCCGTCCCTGGAACGAATTGCCGGACCTCGTCGAAATGTTGGGGATGACGTCGGAGACGTTCAGGACCCGGTTCAAGGGCAGTCCCATCAAACGGACGAAGCGGCGCGGCCTGCTGCGGAACGCCGCCGTGGCCCTGGGCAACACGAAGGACCCTGGAGTGGTTTCCGCCCTCGCCGATTCGCTGGGCGACGACGAACCGCTGGTCCGGGGCCATGCGGCCTGGGCGCTGGGGAACGTGGGTGGCACAACGGCGCTGGCGGAACTGAAGAAGGCGCGGAAGACCGAGGAAGATCCGTGGGTTGTCGCGGAAATAGACCGGGCGCTTGCCGAGTGCGAGGCGTCATGAGCGCGTCGCGAGGCGTCCTGATGGTACATACTTTTTTCTAAAAGCCCTTGCCTCCCCGGAGGTTGACCATATATTTCAGGTGGCTTTGGAGGCAGTTGCCGGGCGGTGGATCGACGTCCGGCGGCTTGTTCGGTATCTGAATCGCAGGCATGGATATGATTAGACACCTCCCGCTCATAGGCCTTGTGATCCTCGTCGGTTGCGCCGCCCCCCGGACCCTTGAACCGGTCGCGCGCACGACGCCCCCGGCCGGTACGGCGGATACCGCCGGGAATACCGTCGCGGTGGAGGAACTGCCGGACCCGAATCTTACCCTCGATCACGTCACCCCGTCCGATTCCCTGGCGATGAAGGATCCGGCCAGCCTGCTTGCCGACGCCAGGCTGCGATATGACGCGGCCCTCTCGGCGCTGGAGCGATCCGACACAACGGCCGCGCGCGCCGCGGTCGATGAAGTGCTTGAACTGCTCGTGTTGCTGAGCGACGACCAGAAGCACGCGGCCACACCCGAGCAGGCCGAACTCCTCACGAGGCTTGGACCGCTGGTGGACCGTATCCAGAACAGGCGCCGCGCCGCCGCCGAAGTCCGGGGTTCGATCCCCAGGGTACTCAACCGCCGCGTCACCCAACAGATCAATCTGTTTCTCAAAGACCGAAGCCTGAACATACTCAAGACCGCGTACCAGCGGTCCGGGCGCTACACCCCGATGATCCGCGAAGAACTGGCCGCCAGGGGAATGCCGCCGGAGCTTCAATGGCTTCCCATCGTCGAAAGCGGCTTCAAGCCCAGGGCGTTCTCGTGGGCGTCCGCGGCGGGCATGTGGCAGTTCATCTACGATACGGGAAAACGGTACGGACTCCAGCGGTCCGGCTGGGTAGACGACCGCTTTGACCCCATCAAGGCCACCCCGGCGGCCCTTGCCTACCTGGGCGACCTGTACACCATGTTCGACGACTGGTTTCTCGCCATGGCGGCATACAACTGCGGGGAGTACCGGGTGCTCCGCGAGATCAACCGGACGGGGAACCGGGATTACTGGAAAATGCGGCTGCCCAGGGAGACCCGGAACTACGTGCCCAAGTTCCTCGCGGTGCTGCATATTCTAGAGAACCCGGAGAAATACGGCGTTGAACTGCCGGATACCTACGAACCCCATCTTATCGAAGAGGTCCGCATCGACAAGTCCGTCGCGTTGCAGCATGTCGCCGAACTGCTCGCCATGTCGCAGGACGATCTCAAGGCGCTGAACACCGATATCCGGTATGGCGTGACACCGCCCACCGGGTATTCGCTGCGCGTACCCCTGGGCGCGGGTTCGACCCTTCTCGGCAGTCTCCACGAGCTACCGGAGTCGGATTTCAAGCCCCCTCCCGAGGTACGCAGGTACCGCGTGCGGCGGGGTGATACACTGGGCCACATCGCCCGCAGATTCCGGACTTCGGTCAGCAGACTCCGGAGCATGAACCGGATCCGGGGCAGCCTGATCCGCATCGGCCAGGTCCTCCGCGTACCCGGAAGGAACTACAATGGAGGTCTATGGGCCGGGCAGGCGGCTTCGTACGGTACGTCGAGGGACGCCGCCACGCACACCGTCCGACGCGGCGACTCGCTGACCCGCATCGCCCGGTACTACGGGACGTCCGTCGTCGCGCTGAAGCTGGCCAACGGGTTGCGTGGAGACCTCATCCACCCCGGCCAGGTGCTTCGCCTGTCCGGAAACGGAGGCGGAAGGGGAACAGGCGGTGCGGTGACCTACAACATCAGGTCGGGGGACACGCTGGCGCGGATCGCCCGGGCCTTCAAGGTTACCCTCGCGGCCCTGATGCGGGCAAACCCCGACGTGCAGGCCAGGCGGCTGCAAATCGGTCAGCGGATCGTCATACCGGGTTGACCCGTCGTTCCGGGGTCACGCAGTACCCGGATCACGCGGGACCGATAGAGGAGCAAGCGTAATGGGATATGTCAAGGCGGCGGAACTGGATGAGTTGAGTCCGGGCCAGATGAAGATGGTCTCGATCAGCGGGAAGGAGATCGTCCTCTGCAACGTGGACGGGAAGTACTATGCCGCCGACAATTTCTGCCCCCACATGGGCGCGCCCCTGAGCGAAGGGGAATTGGACGGCACCGACCTCTGGTGTCCGTTCCACGGCGCGTCTTTCGATGTGACCACCGGCGACGTCCTGTCGCCTCCTGCCTACGAAAACCTCACCTGCTTCCCGGTCCGGGTGACCGGCGACGCCGTGGAAATAGAAATTTAGCCATCAGCCGTTGACGTCAGCCATTGACGTCAGCCACTGAAATGTTCGTACCCCTGCGGCCGCAGGGGCCGGGGTCCGGAGTGATCCGTAATGGTGCATCCCCTGTCGGCGGAGACGCATTCTCCAATGGGGGTCAGCATCGTTCCGGTATGATCCGCAAGCTCGTTCGCCAGTTGCTCCACCCCTTCCGGCGCAATAGCGCACAGCAGTTCGAATTCCTCGCCGCTCTCCAGGGCCGTCCCAACGGGATCCAGCCGAAGCTCCTCCATGGCCCGCCTGGTTTCCTCTGCGATAGGCAGGGCGTTCCCATCCAGGTTCAACCCTACCTCGCTACCGTGCGCCACGTGAAGGGCGTCTGAACTCAGCCCATCGCTCACGTCGATCATGGCGCGGACCCACCCGCTGTTTGACAGAAGAACACCCTCTCGGACCCGCGGAACGGGGGTGCGGTGGCGGCATAGTACGCCTTCGAACCGGTCCGCCGGCTGCTCCGAATCCGGACGCACCGCCGTCCGTGGCGTCGCCGACCGCTCCGTCGTCCCTTGTGTTGCCGGCCCTTGTGTTGCCGGCCTTCCCGCGGCCGGGCTCCCTGCGGTCGACTGTTCCCGTGCCGAACGCAGCAGGCGCAGGCCGGTCTCGCTCGCGCCCAGGTGTCCGGTCACGCACAGGATGTCACCCACCCGGGCGCCGCTGCGCCGCGTGATGTGTTCCTCCGCGGCTTCTCCGCTCACCGTGATGGAGATGACGGTCGGCCCGTCCAGACCGACCACCGAACTCAGATCGCCTCCGACGATGGACACGGGATGGCCGGCGTGTCCGGCCAGGTCTTGAAACCCCGCGTACAACGCCTCCACGTCCTCCATGGACCGATGGGCAGGAAGGCAGAGGGTGGTCAGTGCGTGCCGGGGCACGCCGCCCATGGCCGCAATATCGCTGTAATTGGCGGCCATGCACTTCCATCCGATCTGCCGCCAGGACGAGAAGGCCAGGTCGAAGTCCACGCCTTCCACGAAGGTGTCGGTCGTCAGCAGGGTCGTCATGCCGGGTGCGGGCACTACGGCCGCGGCGTCATCGCCGATCCCCATCAGGACGCTCGGATTCGCCTCGGGCACCGCGTGCCCGATACGCCGGATCACCTCGAATTCGCCCGGAAGTCCCGCGCCTTCCTTACGATGCTCCACGGTTCATCTTCCCCTTCTCGCGCGGCCGGCCGCGCATGCGCGCATCCCTGCGCTTGGTTCAAAACTGCCGCGCAAGCACGCATCCCCGCGCCTAATTCATAACTGCCGCGCGGCCTTGCACGCGTACCTACCCGCCCTTGCCGAACCGCCCTTCGACCCGCTCCCTCGAGCGCGTGAATATTTCAATGCCAGCCGTAACGCCCCCACCGAAGAGCAACCCCTCCAGGGCGCCCAGGGCGACCTGGGTAGTACGGCCGAACTCTCCTTCCCCGAAGATCGTCGCGATGGTTTCAAGCCGTATCTGCGACGCATCGAAAGACTGCCGCAGGGTTTCCAGGCTGGCCGTGAACATGTTACCGCCCATCACAGTCAGGAGGATGCTGGCGATCATGCCGCCCAGTGCGCCGAAGACGATATAGAGCAGGCTTCGCCACTGCCCGGGCCGCCTTGCCAGATAGTAGGTGACGACCGGTCCGAGAGCCACGCCCGCGCCGATGAAGGCGCCTTCGAGACCGCCGGTCAGGCTCGCGGGTTGCCGGCCGAACAGGGTCTGTATGGTATCGGCACTGTACAGGCTGAACGCGGCGCCCACCATGCCGCCGCCCAGCGCGCCGCCCAGTACACCGAGCCACCGGCCGTATTTTCCGGATACGCGCCGGAGCGCGACCATGCCGAAGGACACGCCCGCACCGCCGAATGCCCCGCCGAACAGGCCCAGGCCGGCCAGGACGAAAATGGGCGTAAGCGCCTCCGACGACAGGCCGGAACTAACGGCGGCCAGGGCGGTTCCGAGGAGCAGCCCGCCGAACAGGCCGGACACGGCACCGCCGAACGTACCTCCTATGCCTTGCTGCATGATGTCGATCCCGCCCTGTTGCAGGCGCATCAGTATGAAACCTACCATCACCATGACGCGGTACAGCCGGGAAAGCTTGACCGACCGGTTCTGTTCCCGCAGAAAGGCCAGGCTGACCGCGCGCTGGAGGCGGCTTACGGACTCGTTTCCCGTGGGTCGGGTCAGTATCGATTCCACGGCCGAACCGAACCAGTCCGCCAGCTCGATACTTGCCGCCCGGCGCACGCTCAGCATGGGATCCCGCAACGCAAGGTTCCGGAGCCGGTTGTTCAGCGCCGCGCAGCGCACGGGCCGGGATGACTCCACCGCCCGCTTGCGGACTTCCCGGCGATCATTGTACATGGCCTCCAGAATCACGTTCACCGCATCCGGGACCTTTTCAACCAGCCAGGCCGGAACGGGCCGGTCCCGGTTGAGCAGGCTGATACAGAGCAGGTACGCTTCGTCGCCAGAGACGCCGATTTCCTCCAGGTACGGCGCGAGCAGGTCCAGGCTTTCGCGGTCCATGATGAGCTGGTAGGTCCTGTAATTCTCCACCGAACGTTCGAGCAGGCTCCGTGCCTGCTTCGCTTCGTAAACGCTGCCGGTCAGCCAGCGGGACACCTCCGGAATCATGCATTCGTGGGCGAGTTCCAGCCACCCTTCCCCTTCCTGGTTTCTGCGCCGGACGATACGGGCGTCGACCAGTTCCCCGAGCAGCGTGCCGAGGGTGTCGGCGTCGTAACGGTCGCCGGTCTGGATCCGCGCAGCCAGATCGGCCTCCCGCACGACGATGAGCCGCTCCTCCGCAGAGATGAGCGCCAGCAGCACCTGCTGTACCACGGACAGGTCGGCCGCCGAAAACCGGCGGAGGACCCTGGCGAGATAGTCGGCCAGGATCTGCGAAGCGCCGCCCAGCTGGTCGTAGGCCGATTCCGTGATGAGGTTTTTCGTATTGCGCTGATCGTATAGCGTATCGCACACGATCTGCAGGTGAGGTGGATCGACGGAGTTCTCGTCGGAGAGATCCTCCAGCAGGCGGTCGACGAGTGCGTCTTCGAACCGGCAGCCGACCCGCCAGGCGGGACCCGTGATGGCCTGTGCGGCCTGTTCGGAGGTCAGACGGCCGAGACGGTATTCATGGTGGAAGATCTCCGGGACCGCCGGTTTGAGCCGGCTCATCTCCGCGAGCATGTCCTCCCGCATTACGAAGACGAACTGCAGGGGAAGCGCATCGTCCTCCATGATCACGGCGAGTTCATCGATGAACGCCTTCCGGCCCTGTTCATCGAGCAGGAGAAAGAACTCTTCGAACTGGTCCAGCATGACGACGATCCGGGATGCGGGGCCGGACCAGTGCCGGTGCAGCAGATCCTGCAGAGAAACGCCGTCCGGATCGAAGCCGCCCGCACCGTTATCCGTTACGAGCCGGCGGACCATCCGCTGCATGTGCTGCAGCGGATCGGTGAAACTCCGGATGATACACGTCAGGTGACCCTGGTCCTGCAACCTCGGGATGACGCCAGCCCGGAGGATCGAACTCTTGCCGACGCCGGAACGGCCGTAGAGGAGGAACGAGCGCCGGGCAAGAATGCGGGAGCAGATGTTCTCGATCTCCTCTTCGCGGCCGAAGAACAGGCCCTGGTCGTTTTCGGTGTAGTAGTCGAGGAACTTGTACGGACGGGTCGGCTCGTCTTTGGTCGCCTGCGGGGACGGTTCATCCACGATCTCCACCGCTTCGCCGATGAAGACGTACCCATGCTTCGGCACCGTTTTGACGTAACGGGGATTCGACGCGTCATCCTCCAGCTGCTTCCGGATCGACTTGATACACTGGGTCAGCGCCGTATCGCTGACGATCACGTGCTCCCAGACTTCGTCGAAGATGCGGTTCTTCTCTACAAGCTGTCCCGCATTGGATACCAGCAGCACCAGTACGTCGAAATACCTGGAACTCAAAGGCAGCACGGCGTGTTTCCGGCGAACCTGGCGGTTCTGGATGTCCAGCACGAAATCGTCGAAACGGAAGCCTTTGGCGGCGGTCTGTTGCGTCATTCGGGACTCAATTTGCGGATTCCGACGAAAAAAATGACGGATTCATACGTTCCTCACAGAATACTCACGGGGACCTCATGCAATTCATATTCGGTATGAATATAATCCCCTTATGAACATATGTCTAATTTTCCACCGAGGCACGGCGGCCAGAGCGTTCTTCCTGAAAATCCATTCACTTGCGAATCCGATTGTGAGCGCGCGCCGCTCGTGTTTAATTACACCTTAGAAAAGGGGGTAAGCGAGATGTTATCCCATTTCTGCACCATTCCCGAGGCCGTGGAAGAAATAAGAGCAGGACGGGTGCTGATCGTCATCGATGACGAGAACCGCGAGAACGAAGGCGACTTCATGGTAGCCGCCGAAAAGGTCACGCCCGAAATCATCAACTTCATGTCGAGGCACGGACGGGGGTTGATCTGCCTGCCCACCACGAAACAGCGGCTCGCCGAGCTGGACATCCCCATCATGGTCGATGGGAAAACGTCGACGGCGGACACGCCATTCACGGTATCCGTGGATGCGATAAACGGCGTGACGTCCGGCATTTCCGCCCATGACCGGGCGGTAAGCGCTCAACTGTTCGTGAACCCGAATACGACACCGGAGGACTTCGAACGGCCGGGTCACCTCTTTCCGTTGCAGGCACGCGACGGCGGCGTGCTGGAAAGGGACGGGCACACCGAGGCCACGGTCGACCTGATGCGGCTGGCCGGTCTCTACCCGGCGGGTGTCCTGTGCGAGGTGCTGGACGAGGACGGCTCCATGGCCCGTCTTCCCCGCCTGGTCGAAATCGCCGACGAGCATCATCTGAAAATCGCAACCATCAAGGACCTCATCGAGTACCGCCTCGAAGAGGAACTCGTACTGGAATTCGCCTGCAGCGGTGGGTAAGGCAGCGGAACCCGGCTGAACCACGGCCGGAGCGAGTAGTACACGTACCGGCATCCTGCCGCCGGCCGCCTGCGGGTAAGCCCGACGCCTGGTCAGACGATCCCAGCGTTCAGTCTGGGAGGTCGACCAGGCGGGGCAGGCGAGCCAGGCAGTCCAGGCAGTCCAGGCAGTCCAGGCAGTCCAGGCAGTCCAGGCGGACCGGGAGACGGTCTTTCCGCGTCTTATTCATGTCTCAGTTACCTGACTATTTGCCGGAAGCCGTACTCCGGTTCAATGATCTCGCGCTCGACGCGCTGCCCGGCGCCGGGGACGCCTCCCTGGAGTCCGCTCACCGGTACTGCAGGCACCTCGCGCGCCGGCACTACGAGAACTTCATCGTCGTTTCCCCCTTTCTGCCCAGCGCGCTCCGGCGGCACTTCTACCATGTCTACGCCTACTGCCGGTGGTCCGACGACCTCGCCGACGAAACCGGAGACACGGACCTGTCCCTCGAGCTGCTCGACTGGTGGGATGCCGAATTACAGGCCTGTTACGACAACGAATTCCGTCATCCGGTCTTCATCGCCCTGCGGGAAACGATCGACCGGTTCGACATACCGATTGCCCCGTTCCGGGACCTGCTGACCGCGTTCCGACAGGACCAGGTCGTGACGCGTTACCGGACCTACGCTGACGTGCTCGATTACTGCCGTTATTCCGCCAATCCCGTGGGCCGTCTCGTGCTCTACCTGTGCGGCTACCGGGACAGGGAACGCCAGTTGCTGTCCGACGCCACGTGCACCGCGCTCCAGCTGGCCAACTTCTGGCAGGATGTGCGAGTAGACCTGGAAAAGGGCCGGATCTACCTGCCTATGGAGGATCTGGACCGGTACCATTACACCGAAGAGGACCTGGAGGCCGGGGTCGTCGACGATCGATTCAGGGGACTGATGGCGTACCAGGTGAACCGAACGCGCAAGCTGTTCGATGAGGGGCTCGGATTGTGCGGAATGGTGGACGCGAGGGTCGGACTGGACATCGAACTGTTCAACCGGTGCGGTTCCGCCCTGCTGGACCAGATCGAAAGACGGCGTTTCGACGTGCTGACCCGGCGGCCCACCCTGTCAACCGCACGGAAGACCGGCCTGTTCATGAAATACGCACTGAAACGACTATGGATTCGCTAGAACGTTCCTATGACTTCTGCCGCGCAGTGGCGAAATCGAGGGCGAAGAACTTCTACTATTCCTTCCTCGTCCTGCCGGCCGAACGAAGGCGGGCCATGTGTGCGGTCTACGCCTTCATGCGCTACTGTGACGATATCGTCGACGAGGAGACCGGGGAAACCGGCGCGACCGGGACGGCCGGCGCAACCGGCACGACCGGGA
>JAPPBT010000059.1 GCA_026702745.1 Gemmatimonadota bacterium | reverse complement strand
CCGGCCGCTCACGGGTCACGCTGGCGTAGAAGGAGGCGATGGGACTGACGTCTTCGACCGGCGCGTCGGTCCCGTTGATGATCTTCACGCCATGCTGCAGCAGCTTCTGCCAGACATAGCCGCCTTCTGCCGTGCGGGCTTGACCGAGCCGGTCCGGCGCCCAGGGAAGGTCCGAGGTCGCGTGTATGCCCTGCATCGACGCGATCACGCCCAGCTGGGCGAACCGGGGGATGTCCGCCTCGTCCAGGATCTGGGTATGTTCGTCGCGGAACCGGTGGTCTTTCACGTGGGGGAATTCCTCCATCGCCTTCTCGTACATGTCGAGCATCATGCGATTACCGCGGTCGCCGATGGCGTGGGTGCACACCTGCCAGCCATTGGCCAGGCCATATCGGGCGGCCTCGTAGATCATGTCGGGCGGGGTCGTGGGGAAACCGGTGTTCCCCGGGTCGTCTTCGTAGGGTTCCAGCAACCACGCGCCCCGCGAACCGAGCGCTCCATCGCCGTACATCTTGACGGCTCGTACGGTGAGAAACCCATCGGGATGAGACCATGGTCTCTGCAAGGCGACCATGGTGTGCAGATTCGAGGCCATCACGTAGATGCGCATGTCCAGTTTTCCCGCATCCGCGTACTCCTTGTACAGGTCGATCCCGTCCTCGCCGACCCCGGCGTCGTCGAACATGGTGATGCCGTTGGCCAGGCATTCCTGGATGCCGAGTTCAAGGGCCTGACGCCGCTGGTTCTCGGTGAGGCCGGGGACGCGCACCAGTCCCATGGCCTTGTCCACCAGGATACCGGTGGGGTTTCCGTCGTCGTCCTTGATGATGTCGCCGCCCGGTGGAGACTGCGAATTCCGGTCGATCCCCATCAGTTCCATGGCCCGGGCGTTGGCGAAGGCGGCATGGCCGTCGGCCCTTCGCACGTATACCGGGATATCGGGCACGGCCTCACTCAGCCTGTGGTGAGTCATGAACCCACGGACCGTGAGCGAACTGCGGTCCGTCCACTTCTCCTCGTGCCATCCGCGGCCAGTGATCCACTCGCCTTCCCCCACACCGTCGGCCGCCGCGACAACCCGTTCGATGAGTTCGTCGTAACCCGATATGCCCACCAGGTCGACGGTCATCTTCGCGACGCCGATACTCATGAGGTGGCCGTGGCTTTCCTTCAATCCGGGCACCATGGTCCGGCCCTGGAGATCGATCACCCGGGTATCGGGGCCGATGAAGGGTTCCACGTCCGCATCGACGCCCACGACGGCGATCCGGTTGCCGATGACGGCCACGGCCTGCGCCTTGGGCCGTTCGGCGTTCATCGTGTAAACCGTGCCGTTTATCAGCACCAGGTCCGCGCTGGACTTGCGTACCTGGGCTTCTCCGATGGCGACCCATACCAGGGACATCAATCCCGCGATGGTCGCCGCAATCACTGATTTTCGCATGTGCCCCTCCTGCTGAGCTGGCGTCAGCGCCATGCCTAAATCTCGTCCGCCACGCGGCGGCGGTCCACTTCCTCGTCGATGTAATTGATGATGTCCCGCGTCGAAGTGCCCGGGCCAAACAGCTTACCCACGCCGATTTCCGCGAGCTCCTCGGCGTCGGATTTCGGGATGATGCCGCCGCCGGTGAGGAGCACGTGTTGAACGCCTCTTTCGCGCAGCAGGTCCATGACGCGGGGAAAGATGGTCATGTGCGCCCCTGAGAGTATGCTCAGCGCGACCACGTCCACGTCTTCCTGCACGGCCGCTTCCACGATCATTTCGGGCGTCTGCCGAAGCCCGGTGTAGATCACCTCCATGCCGGCGTCACGCAAGGCGGCGGCCACCACCTTGGCGCCGCGGTCATGGCCGTCAAGACCCGGTTTGGCGACGAGAACCCGAATGTTTTCCGCCATGATCGCCTGCTCTCTCAATCCGCGCTACCGCGGGGCGGCGGCGCGACGCCAATCCGCGCTACCGCGGGGCGGCGGCGCCGGATCAATCCGCCATGCCTTCCGCTAATTCCCGGGCGGCGGCCAGCGGGCTCAACTCCCCGCGGGCTACGCGTTCGGAAAGGCGGTCCATCAAGTCTCCGGCGTCCCGAAGCGCCGTCAGCCGGCCGTGCCACCATTCGCCGAGCGCTTTCTCGATGGCCGTGCGCTCCTGGCGCAGCCGGCGCGCCTGCAGCCTGCCTTCTTCGGCGAGGTAGTCCCGGTGGGCGTCCAGGCGCTCATACAGGTCGTCGATACCGGTATCGTCCCGCGCGCTGGCGCTGAGGACGGGCGGTTTCCAGCCTTCCTCCCACCGCCCCATGTCCACGATCGTCTTTAATTCCGAGGCGAACCGGTCCGCGCCTTCGCGATCGGACTTGTTGACGACCAGCACGTCGGCGATCTCCATCAGGCCGGCCTTCATGGCCTGAACGCTGTCGCCCGATTCCGGCGTGAGCAGGACGACGGTCGTATCGCTGACGTCGGTAACATCGAGGGCGGACTGGCCTACGCCTACGGTCTCCACAATGATAACATCTTTGCCGAAGGCGTCAAGGGCCGTCATGGCGTAAGGCGTCGCCTCCGAAAGTCCGCCGGAATGGCTTCCTTCGGCCTGGCTGCGCATGAAAACCTGCGGATCGTCCCACGATCCCTGCATGCGGAGCCGGTCGCCGAGCAACGCGCCGCCGGTGAAGGGACTGGTCGGGTCCACCGCGATGATCCCTACCGTGCGGCCGTTCTTGCGGAACCGGGCGGAGAGGCGGTCGGTCAGGGTGCTCTTGCCGGAACCGGGCGGGCCCGTGATTCCGATGCGGCGGGCGTTGCCGGAACGGGGATGCAGCACATCCAGAATGGCGGAACGCCGGTCTCTGTCGTTTTCGAGCAGGGTGATGACGCGGGACAGGGCGGTCCGGTCTCCGGCAAGGAAACGGTCGAGTAGTTTCATAGCGGGATCGGCGGCTATACCGTGCCGAGTTTTATGTCTTTTATTCTCAACTGGAGGCTGGTTTCGCCCCGAAAGGTGTTTTCCTCGAGGGTGTAGGCCAGGTCCAGGCGGTCCCGGCTGTCGTTCAGGCGATCGGCGAAGTGCGCCATGCCGAAACCGATCGCGTCCATGGTGCGGCCCTTCTGCCTGACCCTGAACCTCAGGTGTTTCTTTTCCATCCCGATGGTCCTTGGCTTTCCAACCACGCTCAGGTCGCGCGACACGAGCACGGGGTGGTGGTTCGCCGGTCCGAAGGGACCAATCATCTTCATGAGCTTGACCATGCGCGGGGTCACCTCGTCGAGTTCGATTTCCGAGTCGATTTCGAGCTTGGGGATGAAATCGGCCGGTGTCGCGCGCGCCGCGACCACCTCGTTGAAACGCTTCCTGAATTCGGCGATGCGGTCCTTTTCGATGGACAGGCCCGCCGCGTGGTGGTGGCCGCCGAACTGGATCAGCAGGTCGGAACATTCCTTGATGGCGTTGTACAGGTGGAAATCGCCCACGGTCCGCGCCGAGCCGCGTCCTTTCTCCCCCGTGGTCGAGATCATCACGACCGGCCGATTAAAGGCTTCAACCATGCGGGACGCCACGATACCGATGATGCCGGGATGCCAGGTGTCCGAATCGAGTACCAGGCCTTTCGATTCCCTGAGGACCGGATCATTTTCCACGATGTCCCGGGCGGATTCGAAAGTGAGGGTATCCTCCTTGCGCCGCCTTTTGTTCTCCACGTTCAGCTCTTCGGCCAACTGCGCCGCTTTGTTCTGGTCTTCGGTGATCAGGAGATCGACCACGCGCGTGGCGTCGCCCATGCGGCCGGCGGCGTTTATCCGCGGCGCCAGCAGGAAGAGCATGTGGCCCGTGGACAGTTCTTTCTCCCGCAGCCCCGCAACGTCCAGCAGCGCCTGCAGGCCCGATTTGTGCGTCTGCTGCATCATGTCCAGGCCGTACTTGGTCAGCACCCGGTTCTCGTCGCGCAGGGGGACGATGTCCGCCGTGGTGCCCAGGGCCACGAGGTCCATGTGCGTATACACCGTGTTTTCCGGCAGTCCCACGTGCTCGGCCAGCGCCTGCGCCACTTTGTACGCCAGGCCGACGCCGCAAAGCTCCTTGAAGGGGTATTCGCAGTCGTCCCGCTTCGGATTCAGAATGGCCACGCCGTTCGGAAGGGTGTCGCCCGGCACATGGTGGTCGATGATGACGACGTCGATGCCCATTTCGCGGGCCAGTTCCACCTCGGCGTTCGCGGTAATCCCGCAGTCGACGGCCAGGATCAGCGTTACGCCGCGGCCTTTGGCTTCCTCCAGGCCTTCGATGGACAGTCCGTAGCCGTCGGTCATGCGGTTGGGGATGTAGGAGGAAATCCGGTCCGTCAGCAACTTGATCGTCAGGTACAGCAACGTGGTCGCCGTCGTACCGTCCACGTCGTAGTCGCCGAAGACCATAATATGTTCCCCGCCCTGGATGGCGTCGTGAATCCGTTCCACGGCCAGGTCCATGTCCGCCATGAGAAAGGGACTGTGCAGGTCATCGAGGGTGGGTTTCAGGAAATACCGGGCATCATCGAAAGTCGAAACGCCCCGGTTGAGCAGGATCTGCGCGATCACGCGCGGGACGTTGATCAGCTCCATCATCTGGGGAACCTGGGGATGTTCGTCTAGTAGGACCCAGCGGCTGTTCATGGAAACTGTCGGTTTTTGAGGGTGATCGTGGTACCAGGTACCGTAAAACGTCCAAGCCGACCGTAAGCCGAGTTCTGTGCCTTCGCGATGAAGGTGGCGACCATCTATCTGGGACGGCTGTCGCCAGCCGCCTCGTGCGACCTAACCCGAGAGTCTCCGGTTTCCCGGCGGTCGAGACGGGCCGTCTCTCCTCTCCTATTCGGTCTTGCACCAGATGGGGTTTGTCCTGCCGGACCGGTTACCCGGACCGCGGTGAGCTCTTACCTCGCCTTTTCACCTTTGCCTCCCCGAAGGGATCGGCCGTGTGTTTTCTGTGACACTTTCCGTGGCATCACTGCCCCCTGCCGTTAGCAGGCATCCCGCCCTGCGGTGCTCGGACTTTCCTCGTCCGCCCTGACGGCGAACGCGATCGCCTGGTCGACTTGGGACGTTTTACAGGTTCAATATAACACGGGGCGCGCCGCGGTTCAATACTCCAGTCCTTCTTCCGTTATCAGAATCCGGCCGCAGCTTTCACAGGATACCAGCCGTCGTCCCTGGCGGATCTGCATGACGACCTGCAACGGGATCACGTGAAAACAGCCGGAGCAGGCCCCTTTCTTGATCGGAACGACGGTCATCCCCCGCAGGTTCCGGCGGATCCGGTCGTAGACCTTCAGGACCTGGTTCTCCACGCGCATGGCCATGCGCTTCCGTTCGTCCATCTTGACGGCCACGTCCTCGTCCACCGCCGAGAGCCTGGACTCGAGCGTCGTGCGCTCCTCGCCGAAACGCTCGATGAGCGATTCGGTCTCGCCGCGAATGGTCTCCAGTGTCTCCTGTTCGGTCTCCGCCTCGTCGATCAACTGGAGTATCCCGTCTTCGAGTTCGGAGATGCGGTTCTTCTGCGCCTGGATCTCCGCCTGGAGGGCGTCGTACTCCTTGTTGGTCTTCACGCTGTAGAGCTGT